>CAZTTW010000239.1:0-6938 GCA_964616265.1 uncultured Myxococcales bacterium
TGCGCGACAATCGCCGCTTCGATCTCGGCCGTGCCGATGCGGTGACCGTTGACCTTGATGACATCATCGCTGCGTCCCAGGATCCAGAAGTAGCCGTCCTCGTCGCGCCTCGCCTCATCCCCCGTGGTGAAGGCGCCAGGTACTTTTTGCCAATAGGCTTCGAGGTAGCGTTCGCGATTGCCCCAAATGCCCAGCAACTGTCCCGGCCAGGGCCGCTTGATGACCAGGTTTCCGGTGGTGCCAGTCGCGGCCTCGTTGCCCTGCGCATCGACCACACCCGGTTCCACGCCGAAATAAGGCAAGGCCGCCGCACCCGGCTTCATGGGCGTGATGTGTGGTAGCGGCAGAATCATGGCGGCGCCCGCTTCGGTCTGCCACCAGGTATCCACGATGGGGGTCTTTCCAGCGCCCACCACCTCGCGAAACCAGCTCCACACGCGGGGCTGAATGGGCTCGCCGACGGTGGCAAGCAGACGCAGCGACGACAGGTCGCTTCGTCTCGCGCCCGTTTCAGCATGGCGCAGCCACGCTCGAATCAAGGTTGGCGTGGAATAGAGCACCTCCGGTCGGTGCCGGGCGATGATGTCCCATGCGCGATCCCAGTCGGGGTGGGCGAGGGCTCCCTCGTAGATGATGGTAGTCGCTGCGTTCAGCAGCGGGCCGTAGACCGTGTAGGTGTGTCCGGTGATCCAAGCCGGATCGGCCGTACACCACACGGTGTCTCCGGGACGCAGGTCGAAGGCGTGGTGGGCGGAGAGTCCCGTGTGCACCAGATACCCTGCCGTCGCGTGGACGATGCCCTTGGGCTTTCCCGTGCTTCCCGAGGTGTACATCAAGAAGAGCGGCGCATCCGAACGACACGGTTCTGGGGCGGGCTCTTCGCCCAGGCCGAGCGCGGGATCGTCCCAGGCAAAGTCACGTCCCGCTTTCCACTCGATGTCGTTGCCGGCGTGCCTGAGCACCAAGACTCTTTCGACGATCTCGGTCTCTCGCACCGCCTCGTCCACCACGGGTTTGAGAGCGACAAGCTTGCCGTTGCGCCAGCCGCCATCGGCGGTGATCACCACTTTGCTTTGGCTGTCCGTGATCCGATCGACTAATGCCTGCTTGGGAAAGCCTGCGAAGATCACATTGTGGATTGCTCCTAGCCAGGCACAGGCCAGCATGGCGATGGGCAACTCCGGAACAATGGGCAGATCGATGGTCACGCGATCGCCGGCGCGAACGCCGAGACTGAAGAGCCGTCTTGCCGTTGCCACGACTTCTTCGCGGAGGCGCAGGTAACTGTAGCGCCGGATCTCGCGTGGCTCGCGCCGTTCGTTCACAGCCTCGCTTTCCCAAATCAAGGCCAGCGTCTCGCCGTGGCCGTTTGCGATGGGCACGTCCAAGCAGTTGGCTGCCAGGTTGATACGTCCGCCTGGAAACCATCGCGCATCGTGCGACTCGCCCACAAGGATGCTCTCTGGCGGACGCGACCAGCGAAAGCGTTTGATTCGTTCACGCCAGAAGGTCTCCGGATCCTCAAGGCTCTGACGATAGAGGCGCTGGTACGTGGGGAAATCCGGAATCTCGCTCGATGGACGTGGCGGGGTGGGGGAACCTATTGGATCGGTATGGGTCATGGTCAGCGTTCGTCCTTGCCGATGAAATCAGGCCAATCGGTTGCGCGGACCACGTGGCGGGCCACCTCCTCGAGAAGCACCCGCTCCGTGTCGTCGAATCGCGCCAGACTTGGCGAATCGATGTCGAGAACTCCCAGCAGAGTCGACGCGTTCAGGAGCGGCACGACGATCTCGCTCCGCGACCGCGAATCACAGGCAATGTGTCCTGGAAAATCATGGACGTCTTTCACGACCAGGGCCGTCTGCCGTGTCGCAGCTTGTCCGCAAACACCGCGACCTTCCGCGATGCGTACGCAGGCCGGCCGGCCTTGGAACGGCCCCAACACGAGCTCTCCCCGTCGCCAGAGGTAAAATCCCGCCCAGTTGATGTCCGGGAGGTGCACGGGCAGGAGAGCAGCCACGTTGGCAAGGTTCGCTAGCCAATCTCGTTCGCCGTCCAGCAGTGCATCCACGGCGGACAGCAGGTCGTGTGCAGCCGGGGCCGCACCGGACCTCTGCGCGGCGGTGTCCACCTGTGTTTGGAAACTAGACACGTGTCTCCTATAACGCCGATCGTCCGAGGACTGCAATAGCTTTCGAGCCTACGCGGCCAATCAGATGTTGTAGTCCTCGATGGTCTCCCGGATGGCGAAAAATTCGCGATGAACCAGCGCGCGGACGCGGGCGGCGCCTTCGGTGGTTCGGTCTCTGGGACGAGGCAGATCGACCGACACGATCTTGCGCAGGGTGCCCGGCCGGTTCGACATGATGGCAATGCGGTCGCTCAAGAAGACAGCTTCCTCGATGTCGTGCGTGACCAGGAGGATGGTGGTTTTCGCCGTTCGCCAGATGCGCAGCACCTCCTCTTGCAGTTGAATGCGGGTGAAGGCGTCGAGCGCACCGAAAGGTTCGTCCATCAACAGGACGCGGGGCCGGTTGATGAGCGCTCGTGCGATGGCTGCCCGTTGTGCCATTCCGCCTGAAAGTTGGTGCGGGTAGGCGCTCTCGAATCCTTGCAGCCCTACCAAGCCGATGTAGTGCGACACTTCCGCCTGGCTCTCGCTGTCGGAAGGCGTCTTCAGGCCGAAGGCCACGTTCTCGGCCACAGTCAGCCAGGGCATGAGGCGGTGTTCCTGAAAAACCAGTCCGCGATCGATGCCTGGCCTCACAATCGGTGAGCCATCGAGAAGGAGTTGGCCAGAATCGACGCCCTCGATACCTGCGATCGAGCGAAGGAGGGTGCTCTTGCCGCAGCCACTCCCGCCCACAATAGACATGAACTCTCCGGCCTGGATGTCGAGAGTAATGCCGCGCAGGACAGGTAAGGCTCCCGTTGGTCCGGCGAAGCTCTTGTGCACGTCTCTTATCAGCAGCCGGCCGGAAGGGGCCGATGGAGTTTCAAGCATCCCGGAAGTCTAGCATGACAGGTGTCCTCTAAACCAATATTGATGTCTTGCAGACGGGACATCGATCGGTTAGGGTCTTGGCCATGACATCGGTCGCGACAGCCCGCACGGAAGAAAGATCGCTGAGCCTCTCGGAGGTGGTGCAGAAGTACCCCGATGTGCCGAAATTGGTAGCCCTGAAGATAGACGTGCAGCGACGAGGTGTGCACTACACGGAAGAGGCACTTCGCTATGTGGACCCAAGCAAGCACCAACTGCGTGGAACGTACATCTTTGGGTCTCGAGATGCCGCGCTGACGCCGGTGCCGGAGTCGTTGGTCTTGCGTGACGGCACGACCATCCTCACCGATCCGACGCCGCTCGATCAGCATCCCTACCTTGTGGACTGGAGCGACGGTCGCTTCGTCCTGCGCGACGGCCAAGGCGACGGCGAAGACGTCATCGATGAAGTCGATCTGTGGCCGCAGCCCGCGTACTACGACAAGACCACCAGCCGCGGCATTCCGATGAAATACGTCGTCACGGCGCGGCCGCAGCGGCTCAACATCTTCACTTCGAACTTCTGCCACTTTTGGGCCAACGACAAGGGGTGCCAGTTCTGCGACATCGTCACGCACCTCAAGCAGCAGAAGAAGGAGTGGGGAATTCCCACCCGGCTCGATCCCGCCGATGTCGAGGAGACCCTGCGAGAGGCCCTGCTCGAACCTGGCCGTTTCACCAGCATCTGTCTCACCTCGGGCAGCGACACGCGTGGCCCCGAGCTGTTCGAGCAAGAGGTCGACTACTATATCGAGACGCTGCAGGCGGTGGGACGTGTTTTCAAGACCAAGCGGTTCCCGAGCCAACTGATCGCTTCAGCGTTCAACGAGAAGCAGCTTGAGCGGCTTTATCGGGAGACCGGCCTGACCAGCTACACTTCCGACTTGGAAGTGGCGAACGAGCGCCTGTTCGGTTGGATTTGCCCAGGGAAGGCAGAGCGGGTCGGCTACCAGGAATGGAAGCGCCGCCTGGTGGCCGCGGTGGACATCTTCGGACGTGGCAATGTGGGCACGGGGCTGGTGGGAGGCGTCGAGCTGGCAAAGCCCAACGGCTTTACCAGCGAAGACGACGCGCTCAAGTCGACGCTGGACGAAGCAGAAGATCTGGCCAGCCGTGGCGTGACCACCGTGTACATCGTTTGGGTACCGCGACCCGGGTCGGCCTTCCGAGACCAGACCAATCCGTCGCTCGACTACTACGTTCGTTTGGCCAGGGGCCTGCACGATCTGCGCGTCCGCTACAGCCTGCACGCGGATTTCGACGACTACCGTCGCTGTGGCAATCACCCTGACACGGACCTGTCGCGGCTTCTGTAAACGAGGAAAGGAATTCAATGAGGCTCTATTGCACGATTCTTCTGACGACACTGTTGCCGTCCGTGTCTGCGCAGGCCACCGAGCTGCGCATCGCGGTTCAGCCGGCACCACTGTTCGCGCCGGCCTTCGTCGCCAAGCAAAAGCACTGGCTGGAAGACGACCTGAAGAAGGATGGGATCACCGTCAAGTGGTCCTCGTTCGTCGCCGGACCACCGGAGAACGAGTCCTTCGCAGCTGGTCAGCAGGACGTTGGCGTCATGGGCGACACTCCGGCCCTCATTGCCCGCGCCGCGGGACAGAACACTCGCGTCGTCGGTATCTCGGCGGTTGGCCCGAAGGCCCTGGCCATCGTTGTTCCCAAAGGCTCGTCCATCAAGTCGCCGGCCGACCTCCGAGGCAAGCGCGTGGCCGTGACCAAGGGATCCTACTCCCACCATTTGCTCTACGTCGTTCTCAAGAATGCAGGCCTCAAATTCAGTGACATCAAACTCATCCACCTTCCACCCGCGGACTTGGTCAGCGCTTTTACCCGTGGCGACGTGGACGCGGCGAGCACCTGGGAGCCCTACCTCAGCCGCCTGGAAGACGAAGGCGCGCGCCTGCTCGTCGATGGCACCGGAATCAAGAAGGGCGAGCTCGTCATCATCGCGGTGGACGAGTACGCCAAGCAGAATCCGCGCCTGGTCGAGAAGTTCCTGCAAACCTACAAGCGCGGACAGGACTTCATCAAAGCGAACCCGAAACAAGCTGCCGAGTTGATCGCATCGGACGTCAAGCTCACGCCGGAACAATTGGCGAAGGTTCTGACCAAGCTCGACTTCGATCCGGTTATTCGTCCCGAGCACATCGACGAATTGAAGAAGACAGAGGCGTTTCTGCGCGATAACGAGCTGACCAAGAATCCCGTCGACATCGACAAGTTCGTCGATACCAGTTACCTGAAATCCGCCGGACTCAAATAGGCGCACGTCGATGTCGCAGCAGCACCTCGTTCTGGTCAATCCGGCCTTCTTCGACGGAGACGAGTTTCGCAACCGGTTCGAGGCCTATCTGGAATGGATCAAGGGCGGCAACCTTTACGTCGCCCCCTTCGAGCCACCCCTGGGGCTGGCGTATTTGGCGGCAGCGCTGAAGTCGCGCGGCCATCGCGTGACGCTGCTCGATATGCAGGGATCGATCATGGATGGCGAAGCCCTGGCTCGGAATCTAGCCGAGCTAGAGCCGGACATCGTCGGCGTGACCGCCATGACCACCACGCTTCCCGATGCCTTGAAGGTCGCCGACGTGGCCCATCGGGTATTGCCGAAGGTGCAGGTGGTGCTGGGGGGCGTCCACCCCACACTCGATCCCGCCAGCGTACTCGAGCATCCCAGCGTGGATTTCGTGGTGCGCGGCGAAGGCGAGCGCGCGCTGCCGGAATTGATCGAGGCCTTGCAGGGGCGGCGCGAGCTGGACAGCGTGGATGGGCTTTGCTACCGCCGTGACGGCGAACTTCGCATCAAGCCCAAGGCCGCGCCTATTCTCGACCTCGATAGTCTGCCTATGGCCGACTACGACGCCTTTCCGGTCGGGCGCTACATCGAGCACAACGCCTACCTGCGCGGCATGCGCGGCATCTCGATGCTGATGTCGCGCGGCTGCCCCTACCAGTGCACGTTCTGCGCGGTCCACGAAACCATGGGGCGCAAATGGCGACCGCGCTCGGCACGCAAGATCATCGAACAGATCGAGGATTTGCGCGACCGTCACGGTGTTCAAGGGATCTGGTTCAAAGACAGCATCTTCAACCTTAATCGCGAATGGGTGCGGGAATTTTGCCAGCTGATGATCGAACGCAAGGTCGGCGTCTCGTTTCAGGCGCTGACTCGAGTCGATCTCATTCGTGAAGACGAGCTTCAGCTCTTGGTGCAGGCGGGACTCACACAGCTCGATCTTGGCATCGAGGCGGGGTCGCAAAGAAGCCTCGCACGCCTCAAGAAGGGGATTACTCCGGAACGGATCCGCGCCCAGGTTGCGCTGGCCAAGAAATACGTGAAGGTCTTCGGCTTCTTCATGATTGGCATTCCGGGGGAGTCTGAGGCGGATATTCGGGAGACCTTCGACCTAGCCAAGGACATCGAGCTCGATCGCTGGACTTGGAGCATCTACAGCCCGTTGCCGGGCTCGGCATTGTTCGACGACCTAGTCAAAAATGGCGTGGTCGATCCGAGGCGCCTTCGCCATAGCGAGATTCACTTCACCGATGCCTACGAGGGCGTGTGCAACGTGGCGCCGGCCCGTCTGAAGGAGCTCTATCGGGAGATCAACGACTATTTCTGCCGGCGAGTTCCGTCGGCCCAAGCCCAGGTATCGGTACAGGCTGGCTGAATTCACGGAGAGACCATGAAAGCACTCTTGAGCCCCGAGATCATCGCGCTGCTGGAAGATCGGCAGACTCTCAAAGTTCTGGCCACGGTGGACGGCGATGGCGTTCCCCACGCTGTGGTGAAAGGGTCGTTGCGAGCCAATGCCGATGGCAACCTACAATTGCTGGAATTGATCGAAACCTCGCGGAGCAACCGCAACCTGGTGCGCGC
>CAZTTW010000240.1:0-6932 GCA_964616265.1 uncultured Myxococcales bacterium
TGTCGCCCAAGCGGGCCACCAGTTTCGTCGCCACCCGGCTGTCCATTGAGCCCGAGGACAAGGAATCGGCCTACACCCTCGACGGCGACCTCTATGTGAGCCGCGGGCCCCTGACCGTAGAGGTCGGCCCGCCCCTGCAAATCGTCAAGCCAGCAGGTAGGTGACGCGGGTGACGCGAGTCGTGCGGGTGACATGGACGACCCTCTCCTGGGATCAACCGGCAGAATTCACCGGGGTTTCCGTGGTTAAGAATGCATTCCCCCGTGCACACCGAATCAGTTGTTGAAAACCGCGCCTTGCCGACGGTACGATGGGCGATTCCATGAGCACGTCCTTCCCCATGGACGGAAAACGCGTCCGCTTCTCGGGCGACACCAACGTCGGCATGAAGCGCGACCACAACGAGGACTCGTTCTACCTGCCGGTGAATGAGCGGCTTGCCATCGTCGCCGACGGCATGGGCGGCCATGCCTCGGGCGAGGTAGCGAGCCGCATGGCCGTCGACACCATCGTGGCGTACTTCCGCGAGACCGAGACCGATCAGCAGCTGACCTGGCCCTTCAAAGTCGATCGCAACAGCAACCTCGACATCAACCGAATGACCACAGCGGTCAAGCTCGCCAACCAGCGCATCTTCGAAGAAGCGGAGCGCAAGCCCGAGTGCCACGGCATGGGCACCACCATCGTGTCGACGCTGTTTCTCGACAACGTGATGATCGTCGGCCACGTCGGCGACAGTCGGCTTTACCGCGTGCGCGAGGGCGCCATCGAGCAGATCACCGAAGACCACTCGCTGCTCAACGACTACATCCGCATGAAGCACATGTCGGAAAGCGAAATCGCCAACTTTCCGCACAAGAACGTCATCGTGCGTGCGCTCGGGATGAAGTCATCCGTCGAGGTGGACGTCCTCGTCGAGCATCTTCGCCTGGGCGACCTTTACTTGCTGTGCTCGGACGGCCTGTCGGGCATGATTTCCGACG
Source organism: uncultured Myxococcales bacterium (assembly GCA_964616265.1). Lineage (GTDB taxonomy): Bacteria > Myxococcota_A > Polyangia > Fen-1088 > Fen-1088 > Fen-1118. The sequence goes on from CAZTTW010000240.1 coordinate 984, forward strand.
CCGATATCGCCGGGCTCGCCATCGAAGAGCCCGACCTCGACAAGCTGTGTGAACGCCTGATTGCCGCAGCCAACGGCAACGGGGGCGTCGACAACATTACCGTCGTCTGCGCACGCATCGAGCCTCTCTGACAGCCTGACAGCCTGACAGCCTATCGCATGGTTCGTCGGTAGGAAGCTGGGCTCAAGTGCTGAAGGCGTTGGAATACTTTGCTGAAATGATTCGCGTTCGCAAACCCACAAGCAGCAGCGATCGTCTTCAGCGGCAGGCGAGTCTCAATCAGCATGCGGGCGGCCTCGTGCACTCGCACCTGCGTGGAGAAATGAGCAGGCGTCAGTCCCGTGCGCGTGCGAAAGAGGAAACTGAAATGCTTCCGGCTCACACCTTCCTGGCGGGCGAAGTCAGCAACACTGACAGTCTTGGGCAAGGCCGCGAGAATGTGCGATCGTGTCTCATCCAAGAGGCGTTGTCCTGCGCCAAAGCCGTCCCCCTGTTCGGCCCAGCGTTCATACGCGAGCACGAACTCGAAGAGAGCCAGCTCGACCTCGAATCGGTCACGAAAGTCCTTCTTGATCGCGCCACGGAGAAGCCGCAGAACAGTCGCCGCCAGCACACCGTCGGCCCCGACATCGACCAAGGGACCGCGGCTCAAGACCTGCTTCGTGATTCGCGCCACCAGCCACGGATTGTGAATACCGAACCACGCGAAAGTCCAACCCGGCGAATCTTGCGGCAGGTAATAGCAATGGTGTGAAGGAACCAAGATGAAGAACGCCTTGCCCGGAACGATTCGGTGCGGCTCCTGCCCGTAAAGCTGGAAGTTTCCCCACCCGCCGAGACCCATTTGAAAATAGACGACGGGCGGGTCGTCTGGCCCCGGGCGGTTCATTCCGTCGAAGTAGTAGCTGGTCGAGTCGGTGCGCGTCTCGACGCTTCCGCAGTACGCCGTCTTCAGTGTCCACCAAAGCGGAGGCGGCACCGGCTTGCAGAGAAGATCGGTGAGATGGCGTAAGGGCTTCGCCCACTCTCGCGGGGGCGGCGGACCTTCGTTCCACTTGGCCACGACGTCACCGGTGAGCACTTGGTAGGTGCGTCGCCGCCATTCCGCCACCTGCTCTTTTGACGGGCCTCGTGTCGACACCCTTACAGTCTACTTCGCCGGCCGAGATCCTGGCAATTCGGGTGGAGGACAATCAGCCCGGCGGTGCGCCAGCGCTGCCTGAATCTGCGGCTCCAGGCGCTCAAAACGGCCGTAAAGCAAGGCAGGCAAGAGAGCGAGCGCGAAACAGATCGCCGGGATCGCGACGATGCCGTAGTCGAGCGCAACGAGCGCCGCTGACGTCTGCGGTTGCCCCTCGACGTATCCGCCGAGGTGGAGAAGCCACATGGGCAGAGCACCGCCCAAGCCAGCACCTACTTTGACACAAAATGCGCTGCCAATCGCAGTCAATAAGCCAGCGGCTTGCACGCCTGTCTTCCATTCGCCGTAATCGACAGTGTCTGCCAACATAGAAAACGGCAGGGTCATGGCGGCGCCGCTGAACACGAAGCCGACCGTCCACCCGGCCAGGCACAAGCCCATGTCATGCCCGCGCGCGGTACCGAGCCAAAGAATGAGTTGCCCGAGCACCATGCCCGCCAGTCCGAGCGCCCAGAGCCGGCTCTTGGACATCCTTCGGCAAAGCCACGGCAACGGAAGAGCAGTGGCAAGCGAGACAACATCGAGGCCATTGGCAAGACCGACCAAATCGGGTCGGTGGAGCACGTACTTGAAAAAGTGCGGCGCCACGGTGACGCGCGAAATGAACCCAATCCAAAAGAGGACGGTGGCGATCACGACAATCAGCCACGGCCAATTCCCCTTCATCGCTCCGAACGTCGCGCGCACCGATCGGGGTCTTGACGGCAGGGCGGTTTCCTTCAGGTTCCGAAACGCGATCAGAAAGAGCGCCACCGAAAAAGCGGCAAAGATGGGCACGGTCAGGGCGAAGCCTGCCCGGTCGTTGCCGCGACCCAAGCAGCGCACCAGCGCCAGGCCAGTCAAGTTAACGACCAGCACGCCCAGCTTCGAGCCGAGCATGCGAAACGTGGTCAAGACCAGGCGTTCCTTGGGATCTGCAGTGAGCGCCGGAAGGATGGATGTCACGGGCGTATTGATGCCGGTGAAAAGAATGTTGCAGGCAGCATAGGTCACGGCGGCATACCCGAGCTTGGCTTTGTATCCCACGTCAGGCACCAGGAACGCGAGAACCCCGAAGGTGGCGAAGGGCAAACACAACCGAAGGAACCACGGCCGGCTCTTGCCCCATTTGCTGCGGGTGCGGTCGACCAGAATGCCCCACAGGGGAGCGTCTATGGCATCCAGAAACCTGGTCCCGAGAAGAATCGCCGCGACCCCCGCCGCAGGAATCTTGCAGGCATCGGTATAGAAATACGGCACGTACCACATGACCCAGCAGTAAAGCAGCTGACCAGCGACGTCACTGGCAGCGTAGCTCAAACGGGTCGCGCTCAGGGCTCGCTTGGGCACCGACCAAGTCCTGCGGCGACCGTCCGGCAAACAGACCCAATTTCGGGCACTGCGACCGTGACAAAGCCAGGGGCCTTTTGCCAATAATCGGCGGACGTCCGGCTCACGGCGTGAGTGTGTTCTGCAGAGTCCACGAGGAGCAAGCTTTATGACATGTCGGCAGTCTCGGCAATTTGACCATGCGTTCGTTCTTCCCGCTGTTGCACTGTGTTTGGCGATTGCCTTCGGGTGCTCGAGCTCCACTTCTTCGGGGAATGGTGGAAAGGGCGGTACCAATCTTGGCGGAGCGTCAGCAAACGGCGGCAAGGTCGGGGCGGGCGGCAGCATCGCCACGGGTGGCACGAGTGGCACGGCCGGCCAGTCCGGCTCCGGCGGCCAGGCTGCAGCCGGGGGCGACAAGGGCTCCGGAGGCGCAGGCGGCTCGGGCGGCGCCAGCGCCTTGGGTGGAGCGGCAGGCGCAGGCGGCTCGGCCGGCGCGGGCGGTACGACGGGCCAAGGTGGGCTGACCGGTTCGGGCGGAGTGGTCGGTGCCGGCGGCACGACCGACGCCGGTGGTGCGACCGGCGCGGGCGGTGGAACAGCCGTGGCCGGGGCGATCTACGTCTCGCCGAGCGGCGACGATTCCAATCCCGGCACGCTCGACAAGCCGCTCAAGACAGTGTCCAAAGCACGCGATCTGGTGCGCACGAAGAACAGCGCGATGACCGCCGACATGACGGTCTATCTGCGCGCCGGAACCTATCCGCAAACGACCACGTTGACCTTTGCCAATGCCGACTCGGGAACCGGCGGATTCTACGTCAAGTACATGGCCTACCCCGGTGAGCGGCCGCTCATCACCGGAGGAAAAGCCATCACGGGCTGGAAGGTGTCCGACGCGACCAACAACATCTACTCGGCGGATGCCGGCACGACGGCGTTCCGACAGCTCTACGTCAACGGCGTCAAAGCCGTCCGCGCGCGGAGCCCCAACATGCTGGCGAACAACGTCCCCGACTTCAACCGACTTTCCGGCTGGGACAAGACCGCGAACAACGTTCAAGTCCCGAGCTCGGTCGTTGGGGATTGGAAGAACCTCACCAAGGTCGAGATGCACATCATGATCGCCTGGGGCGACAGCACTCTGCGCATTGCAAGCAGTACGACCACGGGCAGCACCGCGTACGTGAAGTTCCAGAGCCCCGAGTCTTCCATGGTCTTCGTGCGGCCCAACCCGCGCATGGATCAGCTTGGCTGGGGTTCGGGGCGCGCCTATTACTTCGAGAACGCCCTCGAGCTTCTTGACCAGGCCGGCGAATGGTACCTCGACGAGACGGCGAACACCGTGTACTACAAGCCGCGCACCGGCGAGGACATGACGAAGGCGACAGTGATCGCGCCGATGGTGGAAACGATCGTGAGCCTGCAGGGCACGAGCACCTCGGACCAAGCCAGCTACCTCTGGTTCCAGGGTCTGACCTTCGCCCATTCGACGTTCATGCGTCCGAGCGAGTCGGGCTTTCTCGATGCGCAGGCGGGCCAGTACAACCTGACCTCGGATGCGAACAACAACCAGACCATCGGCAGGCCACCGGCCGGGGTCAGCGTCACCAACGCCAACCACCTCCACTTCGAGAGAAACCTGTTCACGCAGATGGGCGCGACCGGTCTCGACTTCATCTCGGGCACCCACGACGACATGATCATCGGCAATGCGGTTACCGACATCGCTGGCAACGGAATCTCGATCGGCAAGTTTACCGCTAACGACACGACCGAGTACCACGTCGCCTACAACCCGACCGACAAGAACGAGATCTGCACACGCGACACCATCAAGGACAACTTCATCGACAACGTGACTACCGAATTCCAGGGCGCCGTCGGCATCGCGGGCGGCTACCCGGCGTACGTGGACATCGAGCACAACGAGGTCTCGCACACGAACTACACCGGGATCTCGGTCGGCTACGGTTGGACAAGCGCGACGACCGCGATGACCAACAACAAGATCAACTACAACAACATCCACCACGTGAATCAGATCCTGACCGACGGAGGCGCTATCTACGTCCTGTCCAATCAGGGCACGGCCGACGAGATTCAATACAACTACATCCACGACTACACGTGCAGCAAGTGGGCGGACTACGGCTGTCAGGGACTCTACTTGGACGAGCAAACGTCGGGATACACCGTCGCCCACAACGTGATGGTCAATTGTCCGACCAGCATCGCACGCAACCAAAACGGGCAAGACACCGTCACCGACAACGGCGCCAGCCCGCAGGGCGCGCAGAACACGATTGCGACGGCAGGCATCGAATCGGCGTACGTCGACATCAAGACGCTCACCGTTCCCGCTGCAAGTTTCTAGGGCCGCTCCCGCGCCGCTCGCGCCTCGCCCTCCCCTAGCCTGCCCTCGCCCAGCAAAGCTGGGAGGGGGTTGGGGTGAGGTTGCGCTACGCTGTCTCTATGTCCACCCTCAGCGAGAGGCTTGCGGCCGGCCCCGACGCGGAAGCGGCCGGTCTCCGGCTCGAGCGTCTACGTGACGCTGGCCTCGCGATTCCCGTCGACGGATCCGCTGTCTCGCTCCTGGCAGGCATCCTGGCCAGCGGCAGTTTCTTGCCGCAATTGCTGCTGACCGATCCATCGCGCTTCACGCGGCTGTGCTCCGACCCGTGGCTCACGCGCGAAAAGCCGCGCAACCTCTTCGCGCGGGAAGTGGCGGACGCCTGCTCGCACGCGCGCTCGTTTGCGGACTTGCAAGGTGCCCTTCGCCGATGCGCCCAGTACGAGATGCTTCGCCTCGGCGTGCGCGAAATGTCGTCGGAGACGCTCGACGTGGCAAGGGAATTGTCCGGCCTTGCCGATGCCTGCTTGGAAGCTGCCGTGTCGTACTGCGCGGCAGAGCTTTCGGCCGGCTACGGCGAACCGGTGTGCAGCGACTCGGCGGCCGGCTATTCCGTGCTGGCCATGGGCAAGCTCGGCGGCGACGAGCTCAACTTCTCTTCCGACATCGACGTCCTTTACATCTACGCGTCCGACGACGGCCATGCTGGCTCGCTCGGCCTGCACGAATATTACGCGCGCTTGTCGAAAGCCGTGACCCGCGCTCTTGCGGAGAGCACGGGCGACGGCATGGTTTTTCGAGTCGACTTGCGTCTGCGTCCGGAAGGCCAAAGCGGCGCCATCTGCAACTCGCTTCGCGCAGCCGAGAGTTACTACGAAGCCTTCGGCCGGACCTGGGAGCGCCAAGCCCTGCTGCGTGCGCGCCACGCGGCGGGCGACGCCTGGGTGGGCGAAGCGTTTCTCAAGCTGGTCGAGCCGTTCGTGTATCCGCGCGCCGTGGGCCCGCAAACGCTGAACGACGTGCGCGCGCTTCGCCGCATGTTCGTGGCGGCGAATTCGCACGCCAGCTGGGACGTCAAGCTCGGCAC
>CAZTTW010000241.1:0-6911 GCA_964616265.1 uncultured Myxococcales bacterium
GACTCTGGTCCCAAGGTCTGGCTATCGCCTGTGGCAGCGGTGTCGTCGCCTTCGCGGAAATTCAACTGCCCGGCCGCAAACGCATGACGGCCAAAGCCCTTCTGGCGGGACATCCCATCCCGCCAGGAACAGTGGTCACGCTCTGAGTGCACAACGCGTGGTGAGTACCGAGCTTTGCTCGGCGCGGACCATCTCGGGAAGGTCGGGAGACCCTCCCGCGTTTCCATCAAAATCCCTAGAGAATCTCGCGCTTGGCCATCGCCTTACGCATCTTGCCCAACGCCTGCTCTTGCAGCTGGCGCACGCGCTCGCGCGAAAGACGATACTCGTCGCCAATCTCTTTGAGCGTCCGCTCGTGGTCGTTAATGAGGCCGAACCGCTTGCGCAGAATATCCGCCTCGATGGGCTTGAGCACGCTCAGCAGCTTGAGCATCTCCTGCTGCGTTTCGCTGCTGACCATCTGCTCGGGCGGGCTGGGCGCTTCGTTTGGATCCACCAGGACATCGATGAGGCGACGCCCATCGTCCTCGGAGAGCGATCGATCCAGCGACACCGGATTGTCGGCGAGGAAGGTGCGCATCTTCTCGAGCTTTTCGGCCTCGATGCCGGTCACCGAGGCAATTTCCTCGGTCGTCGCCGGACGTTCGAGCTTCGACTGGAGCTCGCGCTCGGACTTGGCGATGCGATGGTAGGCATCGATCATGTGCACGGGCAGGCGAACCGCGCGTCCCTTGTCGGCTAGTGCGCGGCTGATGGCGTGACGAATCCACCAGCTGGCGTAGGTCGAGAAGCGGAAGCCGCGACGGTAGTCATATCGCTCGACCGCCTTCATGAGGCCGATGTTGCCTTCTTGGATGAGATCGGGCAGGGGCAGGCGGCCGTGGTTGAACCGGCGAGCGATGGAGACGACCAGGCGTAGGTTGGCTTTGACGAACTCGTTCTTGGCGCGCTTGACCACGCCAGACTTTCGCGCGATGGCCGAGGCGAATTCCTGAAAAGCCTTGCTTTCGGTATTGAAGCCGATGCCTTCGATGGGGCGACGCACGGCTGCGGCACCAGCAAGACGCTGCAGTTCCGTCAGAGCGGCGTCGACGAAGACGCGATCGATGTCCTGTTCTTTGATCTGGCTGGAGAGCGAGACAAACAACTTGCTCAGCTTCCGCTTGTCCACCGGCGTGCTCTTGCGCGCGACCTTTTCGGAAAGCGCTTGATAGGCCTTGAAATCGGGCAGGCTGCTGGCCATCGCTGCCTCGACGACCCGGACGAGATGCCCCGCCCAAGGCGCGTAGCCAAGTAACGACTGCCACAGATCCAGCTCCATCTCCTCAATCTGGCGTGCAGTCTCGAACTCTTGTTCTGGCTTGAGGACCGAAAGCTCCGCCATGTCGCGGAAGTACATCGCCAAGAAGCTCTGCGGCTCCTCGGACTTTCCACTGCTCGCTGGGGCACCCTCCTCGTCCCCATCGCTCTCGGCCTCGGGCTCCGCCTCGGCACTCAGCTCTTCTTCACCGTCCTCTTCGTCGTCGAGGACCTCCGGTAGTCCCTCGGAAGGTTCGGGCTCGGCAATACCTGCACCGGCGGCCACTAGCTCATCGGGGATGGAGTCATCGGCAATTTCGGGCTCGACCGCCAAGCTATCTGCGACTGCGTCCAGGTCGGGAGTGACACCAGCTGTCAACTCGGCCACCACCGGGTCGTGCAAATCCATGTCGACCATCTCGACGCCTGTATCGTTGGCGGGACGAACGAACGGTGCCGCAGTCGGCTTGGACGCTTGGTGCTCCGCCTTCTGCCGGCGTCCGGCTGGGGCCCTAGGTGGCCGGTTTTTTCTGTTCGTCTTCATCTTTGCCGCACTTCGATGCATATTGCATTCCATTTCTACGTTCGGAATCGTCTGGTATCCTACCTCAGGAACCGATGTGGGAGAATCGGTATTCCCATCTTCTTCTTGCGTTTCTACTCTTTCGCTTCAAGTTAGATGCTTTGCCTTGCTATCGGTTGTATCGAGCGCGCTACTTACTCCTTCAAAAGGTTGGTGCCTCGGCAACGGCGCGTTTTGTCCGCTCGGGCCGCGATAGTGCGATCCGGGACACAATGCGTGGCGTCTGTCGCTAGGTAGCGGGACGTTCGCACAGCGCAATAATATTGCGCGAGGCTGCGCCGAAGAAGCGCGACTTCGTTGCCAATGAGCCGGAAACGTCGAGGACGCGAAGACCCGCCTGGCGCAGCAGCTTACCCACCTCGTGAAGGCTGTAGGCTCGCATCGAGATTTCCTGCTCGGACTGTCTGCCGCTCCCGAAGACGACCGAGCGGCGGATGAGTACACGGCTCGTGTGGTAGTTGAAGTCGACTTCCTCGAGCACGACGCAACCATCGCCTTCCCACCAGGCGCGGCTCGGTAGATCGCCGACGATGTAGTCGCGGTTGATGATGTCGAGAAGCAGCTTGCCGCCAGGTTTGAGAGCTTTGCAGATGGCGGTAGCAACGCGAAGATTAGTTTCTTCGTCGAAATACCCGAACGAAGACAACATGCAATAAGCGCCGTCAAATTGACCGTTGAAGGTCATTTCCCGCATGTCTGCGTGGACGAAGTTGACCGTAAGTCCCCGTCGCTGCGCCTGGTCTGCGGCGCGAATGAGCATCGGCAATGAAAGATCGAGTCCGGTGAGCCGGAACCCGAGCTGAGCGAGCTCGAGAGCATGCCGACCGTAGCCGCACCCGATGTCCAAAAGCTCGCCGCCCTTCGGCGGCGCGAGGGATTGACGGATGAATGCGATTTCGCGAGCAGTCTGTTCCGGCGTCGTGAAAGGCAGCGTGCGAAGAAAGTCCTCGTCGAAGACCTCTTCGTACCAGGGCTTGGTTTTCTTTTTGAGTGATCGCCGGGCCAACGCCTCGGGAATCGACTCGTTGTTGGTCGGCATCTCGATCTCGTCGAATAGCGCTGTCGCGAAGGCGGGGGCCGCCGGCGGCGGCAACGTCGGCGCGACGGCGGCTTCTACGTGAACGGGGGACGGCATCGGCTGCGTCGGCGGAGCTGTCTCAACGTGAACGGGTGGCGGCGTCGGCTGCGTCGGTGGAGCTGTTTCGACATGGACGGGTGGCGGCGTCGGAGGCGGGCCGGCGGGCGGCGGCGGTTCTTGCGCCATCTGGTACTCGGCCGACTCGAGCATTTCGACCGCTTCGGGCTCGACTTCGCGGGGCTCAGTCGCTGTCTCGATGGCTGCTGGTGACACGACGGTAGGAACCGCTGGCTTGGCGGCCGAATCGGGCGCCTCGTCCTCGAGCACATCATTCGGCAGCGTCGAAACGGCCAACTGCTCGGCAACAATCGGAGGTCGCGTGCCGTCCTCGGCGGCGGGCGTTTCTTCCACGGCGTCCGCAGACAGATCCGTGTCGCTAGGAGGCGCCGCCACCTCAGCCTCGGGAGCGGCCCCGGCGAGGATGTTCGCGATGATTTCCGTCGGGGAAGGCGGTGTTGGTTCGGCCGAGAAGAACTCGGCGGGCGTAGGCCCGGCCAGCATCGCGGAGGAAGGCGGCTGCGCGACCAGTTCGCTGGTCGACATCGATGCCGGGACGCCTCGGATCGATGGCGGCGGTGTTGGTACGTGGGCCGCCGGATCGGCCGACAGCGACGAGAATTCAGGGCGCGAAAGCGCGACGTCAGGCGGGCGGGGCGCAGCCGGTAGCGTGGCCGGTGGCGCAGAAAGCGCGGCTGGAACAGGTATGCTCGGCTCGGGCAACGCGGGCGCGGCCCATTCCTGTGGGACGGGCTGAAGAGGGGGCGTGATGCGACCGTCCGAGCTGGGCGTGGCTGGCGGCGGCGTGATGTTCATCGGCGCGTCGTAGTCCGAGAGAATCCACCGCAGCGTTGGATCGTGTTCGACGATGGCCTCATCGGAGGGGCCTTCGGGAAGAGCTCCCGTAGGCTCCGCGCCCAGGTTGCCGGGTGCAGGAGTTTGGGGCTTGTCGTTACTTCGACTCATGAAGGCAGCGCTTGCATCTCTAGGTCACAACGCGCCCGATGGCGGCTCCCATGACAACCGGGCTATCGGAAGACAGGCTTTCCAACTGGACGCGACCGGGTTCGAAGATTGTAACGGTTGTCGACCCCAGGTTGAAGATTCCCAGCTCTTGGCCCCGTTCGACCGAGATGGGTGACTCAAAGCACTTGTGACGCACGTCTTTCTTAGCGAAACCCCCTTGATGGGTCGCGACCTCGGGATCGTAGGTCGCCGTGATATGGCCGACCCCAACCGCCGCGACCATGACGACGGCGTAGCGGCCCCACCGACTGTCTACGACGGTGACGAAGCGTTCGTTGCGGGCGAAAAGGCCGCACTCGCGCCGAACGCTGCGGGGGCCGACGGGAAAGAGCTTCCCAGGGATGTGGCTCCAGGCGATGACTTTTCCGCCCAGGGGGAAGTGGACTCGGTGGTAGTCGCGCGGTGACAGATAGATCACGACGTAGGGTCCGCCCGTCAGACGAATCGCCAATTCCTCGTCGGCAAGAAGCTGTGTCAGCGTGAAAGCTGATCCCTTGGCTTCGAGAAGCGTGCCTGCGCTGGCGGTGCCAGCGTCGCAAATGGTGCCGTCGGAGGGAGCGACGATCGCGCTTGCGTCGCCGGGCATGCTGCGCGCTCCGTCGGTCAACCGCCGGGTGAACAGAGCCTGCAGGCTAGAGTAGTGCGTCAGCGGATACTCGGCCTCGGCGGTGTTTAGGCCGTAGGAGCGCGCGTAGGTGCCAACCAACGAGCGCCCCAAAGGGCCCGGCAGTTGCCGTCGCGCACTCCAGCCAATCATGCTGGAAAGGAAGCGCTTCGGCGCTAAACGCCACGCGTTTTGAGCGACTCGCTCGCCAAGAGAAAGTTTGGACATCAGGTCGCTTCCGACTGCTGGCAACTCTAGCCCGCTTTATTCATGAGTAGCAATCGAGATTGCGCTCGGGCGGTCGAGCGACCGCGTCGGCGCATCGGCGGAGCTGGGGCTCAAGCAGGCAGGCGACTCCCGAAAATGGCAAAGCCCACCTGAGAAGCGGGCTTTGGCTAGCGTGCTGCGCTTGACGTTAGCTCAGCGATCAAGCGTCGTAGTACTGCATGAACTCGAAGGCCGTGGGTCGCAGGCGCGACGGCTTGAGCTCGTTCTCTTCTTTCCACCAAATCCAGGTGTCGATGACCTCTTGGGCAAAAACGTCGCCCTTGAGCAAGAAGGCGTGGTCCTTCTTGAGGCACTCCAGCGCCTCTTCGAGCGAGCCTGGAGCCTTGGGAATCTCCTTGAGCTCCTCGGGCGGAAGCTCGTAGATGTCCTTGTCCATGGGATCGCCGGGCTTGATTTTGTTCTGAATGCCGTCGAGCCCCGCCATCAGCATGGCGGCGAAGGCCAGGTAGGGGTTTGCCGTCGGATCGGGGCAGCGGAACTCGATGCGTTTGGCCTTGGGCGAGCCCGCGACGGGAATGCGGACCGACGCCGAGCGATTGCGCGAAGAATATGCCAGGTTGACCGGCGCCTCGAAGCCGGGGACCAAACGGCGGTAGCTGTTGAGGCCCGGGTTCGTGATAGCGAGAATGGCCGGGGCATGTTTGATGATGCCGCCGATGTAGTGGAGCGCTGTCTCGGAAAGGCCTGCGTACTGATCCCCAGCGAAGAGGTTCTTGCCGTCCTTCCAGATGGACTGGTGGCAGTGCATGCCCGAGCCGTTGTCGCCGAATATCGGCTTCGGCATGAAGGTGGCCGTCTTGCCCCATTTTTTGGCGACGTTCTTGACCACGTGCTTGTACCACATCGTGTGGTCAGCCATCGTCACCAGCGGCCCAAATACCATCGACAGCTCGCCCTGGCCGGCCGTCGCTACCTCGTGGTGGAAAACCTCGACGGTGATGCCGAGCTTCTCGAGGGTGAGCGCCATCTCGGCTCGGATATCCGTCTGGGTGTCGATGGGCGACACGGGGAAGTAGCCGCGCTTGAAGTCGGGCTTGTAGCCGAGGTTGCCGCCTTCTTCGTCGTTGGCCGAGTTCCAACGGCCTTCTTTCGAGTCGAGCTTGTAGAAGGATGTGTTCGGTCCTTCGCCGAACCGGATCTCGTCGAAGATGAAGAACTCCGGCTCTGGACCGAAGTACGAGACGTCGCCAACGCCACACTGCTTGACGTAAAGCTCGGCCTTCTTTGCTATTTGGCGGGGGTCGCGCGCGTAGGGCTGTTGCGTAACGGCGTCCACGATGTCGCAGATGATCGACAGCGTCGGCTCTTTGATGAAGGGATCCATCACGGCGGTGCTGGCGTCCGGGATGAACGTCATGTCCGATTCGTTGATCGCCTTCCAGCCTCGGATGGAGCTGCCATCGAAGTTGAATCCCTCGGTGAACGACTCCTGTTTCAGCTTGTGAAGCGGCATAGTCGTGTGTTGCCACTGACCAAGCAGATCCACGAATTTGAAGTCGACCAGTTTGACGCCGTTCTTCTTTGCGAACTCAAGGACCTCGGCTGGGGACATGTGCGATTTCCCTTCTGCGCAGATCGCGCGACGTACTGCGAGAGGGCGAACGCCTGGCTCTAAAGAGCGTCTTCGCCGCGTTCGCCGGTTCGGATGCGGATGACTTCTTCGACCGGAGTCACGAAAATCTTGCCGTCGCCGATGTGGCCCGTGCGGGCGACATTCATCAGCGCCTCGACCACGTCTTTGACCATCTCGTCCTTCACGACGATTTGGATGCGGACCTTGGGCACGAAGTCGACCACGTAAGCTGAGCCGCGATACACTTCTTTCTTGCCGCCGGTTCGGCCGAAGCCTTTGACTTCGGAAACGGTCATACCCTGCACGCCAATTTCACGAAGGCGATCCTTAACGTCATCGAGCTTGAACGGTTTGATGATGGCTTCGATCTTTTTCATGATGCACCGGCCGGAAAGAGTAGACG
>CAZTTW010000242.1:0-6882 GCA_964616265.1 uncultured Myxococcales bacterium
TCGTAGACGCCATCCACGCGCGTCGCCTTCATGACGATGTCGGCGCCGATTTCCATGGCGCGCAACGAGGCAGCGGTATCCGTCGTGAAGAATGGGTTACCCGTGCCTGCACCGAAGATGACCAACCGGCCCTTTTCCAGGTGACGGATGGCACGACGGCGAATGTACGGCTCGGCCAGGCGAGCAATCTCAATGGCCGACATCACACGGGTCTTCGCGCCGCGCGACTCCAGCGCGTCCTGCAACGCCAAGGAATTGATGACCGTGGCCAGCATGCCCATGTAGTCGGCGCTTGCACGATCCATTCCCGTGGTGCTGCCCTTGATGCCACGGAAAATGTTGCCGCCACCGATGACGAGCGCGATCTCGACGCCCAGGCTGTGCACATCGATGATCTCGTCGGCAATTTGGGAAAGCACGACCGGATCGATGCCGAAAGAAGTCTCGCCCATCAGCGCTTCGCCGGACAGCTTGAGCAAGATGCGCCGGTATTTCACGCCCGGTGCAAGCGGAGCGCGCTGGTACGGAGCAAAGCCGGGCGCGGCGTGCGCAACGACTGCGCGCACGCCAACATCGAGCATCGCCTCTGTCGTGGGAACGGCATCGTCATCCACAGAGTCGGGACTCCGTCTCAAACGCGCTTTGCCGTTTACAACACGAGCCCCGTCGGGCGTTGCCGCCCGTCGGGACGCGTGCGATCCGTTGCGCTTGCCGTTGGTCACGGTCGTGGCGCCCGCGGTTTAGGCCTGGCCAGCCTGGCGCTTCACTTCTTCGACGAAGTCGTCCGCGCGCTTGGCCAAGCCCTCGCCCACTTCGTAACGGACGAAACGGCGAACCTTGATGTTCTCGCCGATCTTTCCGACAAGATCCGTGAGCAGCGTCTTGATGTCCTTCTTGCCCTCCGGATCCTTGACCCACGTCTGATCCATCAAACAGACCTCTTTGAACCACTTCGCCATCTGACCTTCGACGATCTTCTGCAAGACCGGCTCGGGCTTCTTCTGCTGGCGCGCCTGTTCGAGGCGAATCGCCTTCTCCTGCTCGATCACGCTGGCAGGAATTTCTTCCGGCGTCAGGTACTGCGGGCTCATGGCCGCCACTTGCATGGCAACGTCGCGCGCGAAAGTCTGAAAGTCAGGGTTGCGCGAGACGAAGTCGGTCTCGCAGTTCACCTCGACGAGAACCGCAATGCGCGAGCCGGGGTGAAGGTAGCTGGCTACCATGCCTTCGGAGGCGATGCGGGTCGCCTTCTTGGCCGCCTGGGCAATGCCCTTCTTGCGCAAGTACTCGATCGCCTTCTCCATGTCGGCGTCGCACTCGCTAAGCGCCTTCTTACAATCGGACATGCCAGCCTGCGTGCGCTCGCGCAGGTCCTTGATCATTTGCGTAGTTACTTCGGCCATCGCTCAAATCTCCTGAAAAGAATCGAATGAAAATCTTAGGACTTGTTTTCGTCTTCGGGCGTGGCGGCTGCCTCGGGAGCAGGCATTTCGCCTCGTCGACGAGACACGACCTCGACCTTCGGGCCTTCGCCACCCGACGACACGCGAATGGTCTGGACCGAGCCCTCGCCATCGTTGCTCGAGGAGCGCGAGTTGGCAGCACGCTCACGCGAGACCTTCTGACCGATGAGGCAAGCGTCGGCGACCTTGTTGGCGAACAAACGAATCGCGCGAATGGCGTCGTCGTTGCCGGGAATAGCGTAGTTGATGAGGTCCGGATCGCAGTTGGTGTCCACCATCGCGACGATGGGGATCTCGAGCTTGCGGGCCTCGCTGACCGCGATGTGCTCTTTGACGACGTCGATGATGAACACGGCGCCGGGCAACTCGCCCATCGACTTGATACCACCGAGGGCCTTTTCGAGCTTCTCCTGCTCGCGCGTGATGCGGATGACCTCTTTCTTGGTCAGGCGCTCGAAGGTGCCGTCGGTGGACATCTTCTCGATGGACTGCAAGCGCTCGATCGAGAGCTTGACGGTGTGGAAGTTGGTCAAGGTGCCGCCGAGCCAGCGGTTGGTAACGTAGAACTGGCCGGAGCGGGTCGCTTCCTCGCGAACCACGTCCTGCGCCTGCTTCTTGGTGCCGACGAAAAGCACTGGCTTACCCTCGGCAACCGTGCGCACCAGGAAGTCGAAAGCGCGCTTGAACGCCTTGACCGAGTGCTGGAGGTCGATGATGTGAATGCCGTTGCGCGCGCCGAAGATGAAGGGCTTCATCTTCGGGTTCCAGCGCGTGGTCTGGTGACCGAAGTGAACGCCGGCCTCCATCATGTCGCGCATCGAGAGTGGCGTGTCGATCACCGCCATCGGGTTCTGCGCCGCCATCGGGTTTTCGGTTGCAACAGCGGGAGTGGCGATCGCGCCGGTACCGGTCGTGTCGGTGGTATCCATGGTGTCCTTTCGCGTTTGTTTCCTCCGCTTCCGTCTGCGAGGGTCACAACCGGTCGGACGCATTGACGTCACGCCGGCACGCGGGACCCTCTCGGTCAGCGTGTGGTGTTGAAGGGAGTCAGGTTCTTACCACATTTCACCATGCATGGAAGCACAATCATGCGAATTCATTGGGCCTCGCTACCCGGCCCGGAGCTTGCTATGCGCTTCAGTCGAAACAGGAAGGAGCCCCCCAATGCCACTTACGAAGCCAGTCGAAATCAAGCCCGCCACCGGGAAACTCGGAATCCTCACACCAGGAATGGGCGCTGTCGCCACCACATTCATGGCTGGAGTGGACGCCGTTCGCCGCGGACTTGCCAAGCCCATCGGCTCCCTCACTCAAATGGGTACCATCCGCCTCGGCAAGCGCACGGAGAACCGCTCGCCGCTCATCAAGGACTTTCTCCCGCTGGCCAAGCTCGACGACATCGTGTTTGGTGGCTGGGATCTGTTCGCTGACGACGCCTATCAGGCCGCCAGCAAGGCCGGCGTTCTGACCAAGGAACACCTCGCGCAGAGCAAAGAGTTCCTTTCCGGCATCAAGCCCATGACCTCGGTGTTCGAGCAGTCCTACGTCAAGCGCTTGACCGCGACGCACGCCAAGAAGGGCAAGTCGAAGATGGACTTGGCCGAGCAGGTCATCGCCGACATCGAGAATTTCCGCAGCTCCAACAAGCTGGACCGCTTGGTGATGGTGTGGTGCGGTTCGACCGAGGCCTATCACGAGGTCGCACCGGTGCACGCGTCGGTGGCGAGCTTCGAGAAGGGCTTGGCGGAGAACGATCCAGAAATCGCGCCCTCGCAAATCTATGCGTACGCCGCGCTCAAGTGCCGAGTGCCGTACGCCAACGGCGCGCCCAACTTGACCGTCGATACCCCTGCCCTGCTCGAGCTGGCCAAGAAGTACGAGGTGCCCCTCGCCGGCAAGGACTTCAAGACCGGCCAGACCTTCATGAAGACCATCATCTCGCCCGGCCTCAAGGCGCGCCTCCTCGGCATCGACGGTTGGTACTCGACGAACATCCTCGGCAACCGCGACGGCGAAGTCCTCGACGACCCCGAATCGCACAAGACCAAAGAAGTCTCCAAGCTCGGCGCGCTCGAGCACATCATGCAGCCGGCGCTCTATCCGGACCTGTATTCGAAGATGCACCACGTGGTCCGCATCAACTACTACCCGCCCCGCGGCGACAACAAAGAAGGCTGGGACAACATCGACATCTTCGGGTGGATGGGCTACCCGATGCAGATCAAGATCAACTTCCTGTGCCGCGATTCGATTCTGGCGGCACCCATCGTCCTCGATCTCGCCATCCTCATGGATCTTGCCCAGCGCTCGAGCCTCTCGGGAGTGCAAGAGTGGCTGTCCTTCTACTGGAAGAGCCCGATGACCCCAGCCGGCCTCTATCCCGAGCACGACACCTTCATTCAATTGATGAAGCTCAAGAACACCCTTCGCTACCTCAAAGGCGAAGAACTGATCACGCACCTCGGTACCGAGTACTACGACTAGAAGAGACCCAGCGGAGACCCGAGCCCGGTCTGATGCGACGGCATCAAGCCGGGCTTCCGCATTTCTGGGGCGTGAAGCACGGTGAGGAGAGAGCGTTCTCTACTCTTTGGGCTTGCGCAACCCCGCTAGGTGCGCGGCGATGTCGCGCTCGCGGCCGGACTGTGACGGCTGATAGTAACGATGGCCATTCAGTTCGTCGGGCAAGTAGTTCTCGACGACGAAGTTGCCCTCGAAGTTGTGCGGGTATTGATACCCTTGTCCAAAGCCAAGCGACTTGGAAAGTCCGGTGCTCGCATTACGCAGATGCATGGGCACCGGCAACGCGCCGAATTGTTCGACGTCGGTCTTGGCTGCACTGTACGTGGTCAGAGAGCTATTGCTCTTGGGCGCAACGGCCAAATAGATGGCTGCTTGACTCATCGGCAAGTAACCCTCGGGTAACCCGACGAAACGAAAGGCGTCGGTTGCCGCCATGGAGACGCGCAGAGCATTCGGATCGGCATTGCCGACGTCTTCCGAGGCGAAGATCACCATTCGTCGCAGGATGAACAAGGGATCCTCGCCCGCCTCCAGCATGCGCGCCATCCAATACACCGACGCATCGGGATCGCTGCCGCGCATGCTCTTGATGAACGCGCTCACTACCATGTAGTGCTCGTCGCCCGCCTTGTCGTACATCAGGGTCTTGCGCTGGAGCGCCTCTTCCAGCGTCTTCTCGTCGATAGCACGCTTTCCGTCGACGCCTGCCTGCGCAATGTCCGCCGCAGATTCCAATGCCGACAATGCCCGACGCGCATCGCCCCTCGCCTCGCGCGCCAGCTGGTCGCGAATGCGATCGGGACAGTCGAGGGCCATCAGCCCCAGGCCGCGATGCGGATCGGCCAACGCCCGATCGATGATGGCGCGAAGATTCTCTTCGGTCAAAGACTTGAGCACCAGCACCTTGGCGCGCGAAAGCAGCGGAGCGTTGACCTCGAAGGAGGGATTCTCGGTCGTGGCACCGACCAGAATGACCGTACCGGCCTCGACGTGCGGCAACAGCGCGTCCTGCTGGGCTTTGTTGAACCGGTGGATCTCGTCGATGAACAGCAGCGTGCGCTCGCCGCGCATGTCCCGCCGCTGAGCCGCCTCCGCCACCGCCTCGCGCACTTCTTTCACGCCCGACATGACGGCGGACAGCTGAACGAAGCCGGCCTTGATCTCGGCCGCTAGCAATCGGCCGAGCGTCGTCTTGCCGGTCCCTGGCGGCCCCCACAGAATCAGCGACGTCAACGACTTGCTCTCGATGGCTCGCCGCAACCAGCGCCCGGGGCCGAGCAAGTGCTCCTGCCCGACGTACTCGGCGAGGCTCGACGGACGCATTCGCTCGGCGAGCGGCTGCCCTCGCATGTCTTTGCTGGCTGCGCGTGAGAAGAGATCCACGCCCGCAATTATGGAGAAGCGCGCGGCAAGAGTCGACAGGCGTGCGTCAGCCGTGCAAACCAATTTGACGTTCAGCCTCGTCGGGTGGACGCTGCACGGGCTATGCGATCGTCCCGCTTTTTTGCATCGATTCTTCTGCCCCTTGTACCTTTTGCGCTTGGAACCCCGGCCGCGGCCCAAACGCCCGACGCCGGTGCGGTTGCCGCCGCCCCCCTGCTCACTCCGCCGAAGGACGCGGAAGCGCGCAAGGCGTGGCTCAAGGCCCGCATCGACGAGACATTCAATGCTCCGGCATTTGCACGCGCCAAGATCTCGGCGGCCGTGATGGATCCCGAGAGCGGCAAGCTGCTCTACGCCAAGAACGACAAGACCGGCCTCAACGCTGCCTCAAACGTGAAGATCGTGACCGAGGCGGCCTCGCTGGCGCTCCTCGGGCCGGAGTTTCGCTGGAAGACGACCGTGCTCGGCGGCGTTCCGGCTGAAGGCAAAGCGATTGCCGCCGGTGAGCTGCACGGTGACCTTTACGTCAAGACGTCCGGTGACCCGACGTTGTCGACCCAGGATCTGAATTCCTTGGCAGCCAACCTGGCGGCCATCGGCTTGCGCAAGATTCACGGCGGACTGGTCCTCGACACCACGGCGTTCGATGGCACCACCCTGCCGCCCGCCTTCGAGCAGAAGAACGACTCGGCAGCCTTCCGAGCGGTCTCCTCCGCGGCTTCGCTCAATGGCAACGTCGTCACCATCACCATCACGCCGGCAGCGAGCGCGGGCAGTCCTGCTCGCGTCGTCCTTGATCCACCATCGCCGGCACTGGTGCTCGCCGGCACCGTGACCACCGCGGCGAAAGGCCCGGCCGCAGCCGACGCCGAGACCGCCGACGCCGGTAGCGGGCAAACCCGGGTCGCGGTCAGCGGCCGGATTTTGCTCGGGTCAGAGCCGCGCGTGCTCCAGCGACGCATCGTCGATCCCGAGAGTGTGTTTGCGCAAACCTTCAAGCAGATCCTCGGAAAGCGCGGCATCACCCTCGAGAAAGGGGTTCGCATCGAGGCCGTTCCCAAAGATGGCGTCCGCGTTCTCGCCGTGCACGAATCGCCAACCCTGGCCGTGGTCGTTCACGACCTGGGCAAACGCTCGAGCAATTTCGCTGCTGAGCAACTCGTCCGCACCCTCGGGGGCGAAACCGTCGGTCGCCCAGGCAGCTGGCAAAAGGGAATCGACGCCGTTGCCCGCTACCTCGAAGGCATCGGAATTCCGCGCACCGCTTTCGTCATGAAGAATGGATCCGGCCTTTACGATTCCAATCGCTTTTCCGCAGAGCAAATCGTCCTGGTGCTGCGCGCGGCGATGCGTGACTTCCGCATCGCGAGCGAATTCTTGGCCTCGCTGGCCGTGGGTGGTGCCGACGGAACGCTGGCGCATCGGATGGGCGGCTCGCTTGCCGAACGCTACGTTCGCGCCAAGACCGGCACGCTGGCCAACGTGAGTTGCTTGTCGGGCATCGTCGGGGCGC
>CAZTTW010000243.1:0-6862 GCA_964616265.1 uncultured Myxococcales bacterium
GCCTCGCCGAGCGCGGGCGAAATCGCCACCCGATAGATGCGCAAGAAAGCGAGCGCAGCGGCTTTGCCCAAGTTCCCCACGTCTTTCGCTGGCGAACGCATCACGTGCCAGCCGATTGAAGCAGACGATGGAGATCTTGATCGGTAGCCAAGAAGTCACTCGTCGCCGAGCCTGGCTTGGCGATGACCACAAAATCCATTCCTGCTGGTAAGGCGGCCATGCGGCGATAGCTCTCACGCAGCCAGCGCTTGACTCGATTCCGCACGACCGCACCACCGACTTTCTTGCTGACCGTGATGCCGAGTCGCGCGCTGCCGGCCCTGGCCGGCTCGGATGGCTTCCATGCATAGAGCACGAGATTCCGTCCTGCCACCCGGCGGCCGCGCTGCTGAACGACCAGGAAGCTAGACCGCTTCCGGAGTCGCTGGCTGCGGCCAAACCCCTGGCACCGGCCTCGGTCGGTCACCTCAACCTATTTCTTGGGAACGCTGACCGTGAGCTTCTTGCGTCCCTTGCGGCGGCGGCGCTTGAGCACTTCGCGGCCTTGGGGGGTACTCATGCGCTTGCGGAAGCCGTGCGTGCGCTTCCGGCTCTTTCGGTGTGGTTGATACGTCCTCTTCACTGGATCCTCCGGTGCTCCCGGTATTGGGCTGGGAGAACTAACATCCCCGATCGGTGCTGTCAACGACAGGCCGATGGGTTTTTGGGGGGAGCAAGGCCCGGCAGCGCGCCTAGGTGGACAGGAACTTGACCTGCCAGATGTCATCGACGGTGGTCTTTCCCGTCGAGACGCGATCTCGAGATCAACATTCTTCCGTCGGAGAGTCGTCGAAAGCAAACGCGTAAACGCTGTTGTCCCGTCGGCAATATCGACGAGTTGCGGAAATAGCTCGCGACGCTCCGACGGAAAGCCGACACGCTTTTGTCACGTAATCGCTCCAGAGCCCATGCCATGGCCATTAGCGCGCGCGTCTTGCGACCTTGCCTGTGGATTCAAGGGGCGTCTGGATTTCGTCTCAAAGAAGACGAACTTTTCCCAAGAATCATCGTTACTTGGAGGAGCTATTCGAAATTTCATTCGAACGCACGGGGTCCAGCTCATCACCGGGGAGTTCTCGATCTCCGCAGATTCCGCGGCATCGCACGCAATCGCATTTTTCGTCTTGCCGCTCCTTCACCTCGTTGGTAGTAAGAGCCTCCCGCCGACATCGCCGCCCGGTTTGGCCGGTACGTGGAAACCAGGGCAAGCGCCGCAGGAACCTGCTGTTGGCAAATTGGGGATTAGTGTGTCTAAGCACTCGTGTTTGTTGATCTTTTCCCTTCCCGGACGCTGTGAATAGAACATGCAAGAACTTTGGGGTGAAGCCGTACGATCGGTCGAAGAGAGGGTCAAACCAACGCAGCGCGACCAGTGGTTGCGCCCCATCAAGATGGTGGGCTTCGAAGGCAGTCGCATTCACCTGCGAGCGCCCAATCGTTACCAGAAGGAATGGTTCGAAGACCATTACTTGCACGCGATCCTTTCCGACCTCGAAACGCGCACCAAGACAACCTTCTCTGTGGATTTCGAAGTAGTGGAAGAAACAACGACAGCAGAAGAGACCGAAGTTTCGGTGGAGGTTGGAGAGCCAGCCGTCGTCGAGCCTGTCGCGACTCCCAAAGGACTCGATAGTCGCTACAACTTCGACAAGTTCGTGGTGGGTCAGACGAACCAGTTCGCCCACGCTGCCGCCCGGATGGTCGCCGACTCGCCCGCCTCGAAGTACAACCCTCTCTTCATCTACGGAGGCGTCGGTCTCGGCAAGACGCACCTTTTGCACGCCGTCGGTCACGAGATCCATCGCCAGCACCCCGACTGGACCATCACGGTCGTTACCTGCGAGCAATTCGTCACCGGATTCATCGGCTCCATGCTCAACCAGAGGCGGCAGGCGGGCAATGGGAACGCGAACCTGATGGAAGAGTTCCGCCAGCGTTACCGGGAAGCGCCGGACGTGCTCTTGGTGGACGACATCCAGTTCCTCTCCGGGAAGGACAGCTCACAAGACGAGTTCTTCCATACCTTCAACGCCCTTCATCACGCGCACAAGCAGATCGTTCTCACGTGCGACAAGCTTCCCGCCGAGTTGCCGGGCGTCGAAGAACGGCTGCGCAGCCGTTTTACTTGGGGACTCATCACCGAAATCGGCCACCCCGATCTGGAAACGCGCGTCGCGATTCTCAAGCGCAAAGCCGAGCTCGACAACATCGACTTGCCCGACGACGTGGCCTTGACCGTCGCCACCTATGTTCGGTCGAACGTGCGCGAGCTGGAAGGTGCTCTGCTTCAGCTTTCGGCGCGAGCTTCGATAAGCGGTTGCACGATCACGAAAGAGATGGCCGAGGAGATCCTCAAGACCATCGCCTCGTCGGGACCCGCTGGTCTAACGGTGGAAGCGGTCCAGCGCGAGGTCTCGTCGTACTTCGAGGTCAAGCTGCACGATCTCAAGGGTCCAAAGCGCCATCGTGCCGTCTCTCATCCGCGCATGATTGCCATGTATCTTTCGCGACAGCTTACCTCGATGAGCTATCCCGAGATTGGTAGTCGCTTCGGCGGAAAAGATCACTCGACCATCATCAGCGCAGTTCGAAAGATCGAGAAGAAGATGGCCGAGGATCCGAGCCTGCGAAGCGTCGTTTCGACGCTGACCGCGCGCCTCCGGCAGCGCTAGCGCGGATGATCTCGCAGCAACCGAGGGCTCAGCGACGAGCTCTTCGGTTGCCGCGCATTGGGCGTTAGCCGAGGCCGTTTCCCGTCGGAAAATTACTAACTGGCGCCGAACGCTCCTGTGGATCACTTGCCCTAAGCGGTGTGGACAAAACCTGCAAAACCTCGTTTTGAAAGTTACCCCCCATCCATCAATGGGTTCGAGGGGCTTTTCTCCCCAGGAGGATGTTCACTATCTCCGTCGAGAAACCTACTTTATCCACAAATTCACAGGCCCTAATACTTCTCCCAAAGTAGATTAAAAACCTATAGATTCTAGAGACGTGTTGATGGATGAAAACCCCAGCTAGAGGGTGGTAACGGATGGACTTTCGGATTGGAAAAAATGAGCTGCTGCGCGGCCTCTACCTGACGCATGGAATTGCGGATCGGAAGAACACCGTCCCGATCTTGGCCAACGTACTTCTGCGAACGGTTGGCAAGGACAGGGTAATGATGGCGGCGACCGATTTGAAGGTAGCCATGATCGCGCACGCGTCCGCCAAAGTGATCGAGGAAGGCGGTATCACGGTGGGCGCTCGACAGCTCTATGAAATCGTCAAGGGCTTGGGCGGCGACGAGGTGCACCTGCAGCGCAACGAGCAGAACTGGCTGGAGATCGAAAGCGGGCGCACCGAATTTAAGGTCGTCGGTATGAGCGACCGTGACTATCCGAAGCTGCCCAGCGTGGACGAGATCCCGCGCAGCAAGGTCGAGGCACTGCTTTTCGGCGAGATGATTACCAAGACGATTTTGTCGGTTTCGCAGGATGAGACCCGGCCGCATCTCGCAAGTGTGCTGTTCGAGAGCAATGGCGAAAAGGCAACCATGGTTTCGACCGACGGACATCGCCTCTCGAAGGTCACGCGCGAGATGGTCGGTGGGCCTGTGCTTGCGGCTGGCGGGCTTCTTCCGCGCAAGGGTCTGGGCGAAATCCGACGCGCCATCGAGGGAAATCAAGGCTCTTGCGAGATCGGCATGGACCAGTCCTTCTTCGTTCTCAAGGCGGACGACATGACGCTTTCGGTGAAGCTTGGCGAAGGCCAGTTCCCACCCTACGACCAGGTCATTCCGCGCGACAACGACAAGAAGGTCGTCGTGGGGCGCGAAACGTTTCTCGAAGCGCTTCGGCGTGTTTCGATTATCGCGTCGGACAAGACGTGGGGAATTCGGTTTTCACTGGAGAGCGGAAAACTCTCGATCGAGGCCGACAATCCCGACCTTGGCAAAGCGAAGGAAAAGATCGATGTCGATTACAAGGGCGGTGCCTTACAGATCGGCTTCAACGCGCGCTACTTCATCGACTTGCTCAGCGAGATGAGCGGCAAGGACGTGAGCATCGAGCTCGGCGGCGATCTCGACCCTGCTTTGGTGAAGCCATGCGACGGCACCGATTATTTGGGTGTCGTGATGCCCATGCGCCTTTAGTCGTGGCCCTTCGAAGCAGCGGCAGACGTTGCTGATCAAGCGCTTAGCGGTTCGCAGCTGGAGAAATCTGGCCAGGGAGGAGTTGGCGCTCGGGGAGCGTGTCACGGTGCTTTTTGGGCAGAACGGCCAAGGCAAGAGCAACGTCTTGGAAGCTGCGTACTACGCGAGTACCTTCCGCTCGTTTCGCACCAGCAGTAGCGCCGAGGTCATTCGCTGGGGCGAGAGCAAGTCGGCGATCGAAGCGGCGGTTTGGCTGCGCGGCCTGGATCGTACTCTCGGAGTGGAGGTGGAGGTTGGCAAGAAGCGGACGACACTCGACGGAAAACCGGTTCGCAGAGACGCCGACTCGCTCGACGGTGCTGGTGTCGTGATTTTCGGACCTGAGGATCTGCGTCTGCCGAAAGCGCCCGCCGCCGAGCGCCGACGTGCGCTCGACCGAGCTGTCTTCGCTGTGCATCGGCCGTACTACCGGGAGGCGCTCGATTTTGAGCGCGCGCTCAGGGCGCGAAACGGTCTTCTGCGGAGAGGCGAGTGGTCGAACGCACTACTCGAGAGTTACGACGAGACGCTTGCGAAGACCGGAGCGCGTCTCGTTGTGCGCAGGCGAGCTCTGGCAAGAGCGCTCGCGCCGGAAGTCGAGCGAATCTTTGCTGAGATCCACGGAGACCTAAGGGCAACGATCCGTTACCGAAGCGACGAGCGCGTCGAGCAAGCGCAGGAAGAAGCCGAGGTAGCGGTCGCGTTACGAGAGGGTTTGGCGATCGAACGCAGCAAGGACGTGCGTCGCGGTTTCACGGGATTTGGGCCGCAGACGGACGATCTGGAAATGGATCTCGGCGGACGTCGGGCGCGCGAGCATGGCTCCCAAGGGCAGATTCGCTCGCTGGTGTTGGCGTTCAAGATCGCCGAGCTGGCCTACGTTGAAGCGCAGAATCGGGAAACGCCGGTTTTGCTTCTCGACGACGTCGCCAGCGAGCTCGACCAAGAGCGACGAACTCGGCTTTTCGAAACCCTGTCGGCTATGGCGTGTCAGACTCTCATCACCGTGACCGAGAGGGAACATCTTCCGGAGCTGCCGGGACGGGTCGATTGGCGAGTAGCCGAAGGCCATCTCGAACGTGCCTGAGGCACCAGCCAGTTTTGCTTTACTACCCGGTACAATGATGCTATGTGACTGAAAGTCCTAGGTTTTTTTATATGTCGGGTGACGCAGATAGCGCTTCAGGTCAGGAACAAGTTCGGACCCCGAGCGATTACAACGAAGAGAGCATCCAGGTTCTCAAAGGCCTCGAAGCGGTGCGCATGCGGCCGGGCATGTACATCGGCGACACCGACGACGGCAGCGGCCTGCACCACATGGTCTACGAGGTGGTGGACAACTCGGTGGACGAAGCGCTGGCCGGCTTCTGCAATCGCATCGACGTGCAGGTCCACTTCGACAATTCGGTCAGTGTCGAGGACAACGGCCGCGGCATTCCGGTGGGCGAGCACCCGACGGAGAAGCGCCCGACCGCCGAAATCGTGATGACCGTGCTTCATGCCGGCGGCAAGTTCAACCATTCGAACTACAAAGTGTCGGGCGGATTGCACGGCGTGGGCGTGTCCGTCGTCAACGCGCTTTCCGAGTGGCTGAAGCTGGAGATTAAGCGGGACGGAAAAGTCTATCACCAGGAGTATCGGCGAGGAGATCCGGCGACCACTTTGGAGGAGATTGGCGTTTCCGAGAAAACGGGAACGAAGATCACGTTCAAGCCCGACACCACGATTTTCAAGGGTACGCAGGAATTCAGCTTCGAAGTGCTGTCACAGCGGCTGCGCGAGCTTTCGTACCTCAACCGCGGCCTGACCATCACGTTGCAGGACGAACGCAACGGCAAGTCGCACGAGTTCCAGTTCGCAGGCGGCCTCGCGCAGTTCGTGGCTGACCTTAACACCACCCGCGTGGTCACGCACGAGAAGCCCATCGTCGTCGAGGGCGAGCAAGACGGCACCGTTGTCGAGATCGCCTTGCAGTGGAACGACTCGTACCAAGACTCGATTTTCTGCTTCACGAACAACATCAAGAACAAGGATGGCGGAACGCACCTGACCGGGTTCCGAGCCGCGCTGACACGCACCGTGAACGCCTACGCGCAGGGAGCTGGCCTGCTCAAGGATCTCAAGAATGGTCTCGGCGGGGATGACATCAGCGAGGGACTGACCGCGGTGGTGTCGGTCAAACATCCCGATCCGAAGTTCAGCAATCAGCCCAAGGACAAGCTGGTCTCGTCGGAAGTGAAGGGGATCGTCGAGCGGATCGTGAACGAACGGCTTGGCCGTTTTCTCGAAGAGCATCCGCGCGAAGCCAAGCTGGTCATCGAGAAGGCCGTACTCGCGGCGCGCGCCAGGGATGCCGCCCGGAAGGCGCGCGAGCTCGTGCAGCGCAAGGGTGCGCTCGACATCTCGTCACTGCCCGGCAAGCTGGCCGACTGTCAGGAGCGGGATCCGGCGCTATCGGAGCTTTACATCGTCGAGGGCGACAGCGCCGGCGGTTCGGCGAAGCAGGGTCGCAATCGGAAGGATCAGGCGATCCTGCCCTTGCGTGGAAAGATCCTGAACGTGGAGAAGGCCCGCCTCGACAAGATGTTGTCGTCGCAGGAAATCGTCACGCTGATTACGGCGCTCGGTTGCGGGGTCGAGAAGGAAAAG
>CAZTTW010000244.1:0-6844 GCA_964616265.1 uncultured Myxococcales bacterium
GACCACGTACGGCGCGAAACGCTCGAAACCCTCCGGCGGATGGTGGACCGTCGAGAAGGAGTAGACTTCACCCTTGCCGCTGAAGACGAAGGGCGTCTTGGCGGGAGCGTTGCACTTGGGGCACACGTCGCGCGCGGGAAAGATCTTGTCGCCGCAGTTCGTGCACACTTCGCCGACGAGCGCGTAGCGCTGCCGCTGCAATCGCCAATGCCTAGCTATCTCCATGGCGGTTCTTCTTCTCTCCTTGTTTTTACAGTGTCAAGCATCGAGGCTCGTCAGTCGGCTGCTTCGAATATCGTGGTGACGACGGTGGCGCCGCTGCCGCCGATATTTTGGGCCATCCCGAGGCGGGACTTGGGTACCTGGTTCGCGCCCGCCTGCCCGCGCAGCTGCAACGCCACCTCGATGGCTTGGTAGATGCCGGTGGCTCCGACAGGATGGCCGCGCGCCTTGAGCCCGCCCATGGTGGTCACCGGGATGCGTCCACCGATAGCGATGTCACCGTCGGCGGCTAGGTGCACGCCTCGGCCTCTATCGGCAAAACCGCACGCCTCGAGCGACAGCACCGACATGATGGTGAAAGCGTCGTGCAGCTCGAAAAGATCGATGTCCGCAGCCGTGACCTTGGCTTGGCGGTACGCTTTGGCGGCGCTCGCAGCGACCGCTTCCATCCCGAGCAAGTCGCGGCGGTCGTGCAAGGCGACGGTGTCGGTGGCCGACGCCGAGGCCCGAATGCGCACTGGCCGGTCCGAAAACGAGCGCGCCATCTCCGTCGGGCACAACACCACGGCGGCGGCGCCATCGCAGACGGGCGAGCTGTCGAGCAGATTCACCGGATCCGCGATCATTCGGGCCGAGTAGAAGTCTTCGGCGGTCACCAGGTGCGGAAACATGGCATTCGGGTTGGCCACCGCGTTTTTGTGTGCGTTGATGGTGAAGGGCGCGAAGTCTCGGTGCTGCACGCCGTATTCGTGCATGTACCGCCGCATGAGCAGAGCGTTGAGCGCCACGAACGACAGCCCGTTCTGCGCTTCAAAGTCCCCGTCGGAGGCCATGGCCAAGGCAGCGGTTACCGTCTGGCCCGGTCGATCCGTCATTTTCTCCACCCCGGCTACCACGACGACGTCGGCCAGCTCGCCCGCAACCGCGACGTAGCCCAGCCTCAGCGCGGCTGCGCCCGAGCCGCAGGCGGCCTCGATCTTGACGGCTTCGACCCCGCGCAGCCCGACCCAGTCGGCTACCAACGCACCCAGGTGCTCCTGGCCGCTCAGCACGCCCGAAAGCATGTTGCCCACGTAGAGCGCGTCCACCCGTTCCACGTGGGCATCCGCGATGGCAGCCTCGACCGCTTGCCCCGCGAGCTCCTTGAGCGACTTGTCCCAATGCTCGCCGACCGGGGTCTGGCCTATTCCGATGATCGATACGTCTCGCATGTCGTTCCGCACGTTTCCTTCTAGGGTCAGTCTTACTCCATCCGGATCTTGTTACGATGGCGCGCGTAGCTCGCGTAGTCGAGCTCGTGCCGGCGAACGACGTAATCGCGCGTGGCAAGGGCGCGGCCGCGCCGTTTGGTGACGGCATCGGTAACCTGCAAGTCGAAGCCGTCGCTGCCGGCGCCGCTGCCGAAGGAAACCATCAGCACGCGATCCCCTGGGCAGGCGACGTCGAGAACACTGGTGAGCCCGAGCATGGCAGCACCAGCGTACGTGTTGCCGATATCGTTGACCAGCAGCCCCGCCTCCATCTGTTCGCGCGAAAAACCCAGCTCTCGGCCCGCCTTGATGGGGAACTTGACGTTGGGCTGGTGAAAGACCACGTACCGGTAATCGGAAGGGGCACGGCCCAGCGACTCCATCACCTCCGTGGCCGCAGCGAGCACGTGACGAAAGTAGCCGGGCTCGCCGGTGAACCGGCCGGCGTGGGACGGATAATGCTCGTGTTGCCGGCGCCAAAAATCGGGCGTGTCGGTGACGTAGGAAGTCGAGCCCTCGATGACGGCGAGCGACTGTTCGGCCGGGCCGACCAAAAAAGCGGCGCCACCGGCGCCCGCCGTGTACTCGAGGGCGTCGCGAGGGCGCCCCTGCGCGGTGTCGGCACCGATGGCCAGCGCATAGTCGGCCATTTCGGATCCGACGAAACCAAGCGCCGCTTGCAAGGCCTCGGTGCCCGCTTTGCACGCAAACTGCCAGTCCGCGGCCAAGGTATGCGGCACCGACCCCAGCGCTTCCGCAACGATGGTGCTAGTCGGTTTGACGGCGTAGGGGTGGCTCTCGCTGCCGACCCACACCGCACGGATTAGCGATGGATCGATCTCGGCCCGGTCGAGCGCGTTGCGCGCTGCCTCGATCGACATGGTCGCAACATCTTCGTCGAGACCAGGCACGGCCTTTTCTTTCGCGGGTGGGTTGCACATCTCCTGCGCATCCCACATGCGACTGATCTCGGATCCCGGCAAGCGATAGCGGGGCACGTAGGCGCCGTAGCCGACGATCCCAACCTTGCGGCTCGATTTCATGACTTTCATGGATGACGCTTCTTCGATTCTCGTACTATGCCTTGCCTGTGATGGATATTGCAGCCGAAGGTGGACCCGCGAAGCGATCTCATTAGTGCTGACTCGAGCTCCGTTTTGCAAGAGCGGCGACCAGCAAGAAACGAGCCCGTCGAGGTACTCCCGGCTCTGGGTGCCGCAAACTCGATTCGCGAAGCATGACGGCACGGCAGGCTTGAACGAGACAAGCGCACCTGACGGCGTCAGGCGGGCGACATCGCACGGACGTGCAAAATCGCACGGCTGCCGGGACGGGTTTAGCCTGAATTCGGGCAGCACCGGAGATGCCGGCATTTGAAGATCTCGGCTGCTAGACTCGCGCCCATCGTGCTGTCGCTCTGCCCGAGCTCCCGTCGCGAACGCCACCGCCTTCCGCTGTGCCCGAGCGTTCACCGAACCGGAGCTGCGCGGTGAGCGCCGCGATTCGCGACGCCGTCATCGTCGGCGGTGGTCTCACCGGCGCCTCGCTCGCCTGCGCGCTGGCGAACGGAACGCGACGAATTCTCGTGCTCGAAGCGCGCGAGGGACGCGGTCCTCGCTTTGCCGGCGAGCTGATCCACCCGACCGGCGTCGACGTGCTCGACCAGGTCGGCCTGCTTCCTGCGCTCAAGCAGGCCGGCGGCGTCGAGCTGGGCGGTTTCGCCGTTGCCATCGCTGGGCGAGCTACCACGCACCTGTCCTACGCCGATATTCGCAATGGCCGCGCGCACGGCTTTGCTATCGAGCACCACGACATGGTGGCAGTCCTGCGGCGAGAGGCAGCGGCTCGAACAGGCGTCGAGATTCAGTTCGGCAAGAAGGTGCTCGGGCTGGTGCGCGAGGGCGCGCGCGTGACCGGCGTGCGCACCGACGACGGCCAAGTGATCCGCGCCGACCTCACGCTGGTCGCCGAGGGCCGCCACTCGCTCCTGCGGCAGCAGATCCGCACCGACGAGACGTGCCGGCTGCTCGCCTACAACGCCGCGCTGCTGGTCGACGATGCCGTGCTGCCCGAGGGCCGCTTCGGCCACATCGTCCTCGGTGCGCCCGGCCCTATCCTCGCCTATCCCATCGCATCCGCCGGCGGCGAGCGCCACCGCGTGCGCATGTGCTTCGACTTCCCGGCACTACCCGAAGCCGGACGCGGCCTCGCCCGCATCGCTGCTGCGATTCGCGAGCTCTACCTGCCCTTGGTCCCCGAGCCACTGCGCACCGCCGCCAGTCGAGCCCTGGATCGTCACAAGCCCGAGGTCGCGGCTTGCCACGCCATTGCCACCCGTCGCTGTGTCGAGCCCGGCGTCGCGCTGGTCGGTGAGGCTGGCGGCTGCTCGCACCCGATCACAGCCGCCGGGATGACCGTCTGCCTCACCGACGTGCGCATCTTGGCCGAGGAGCTGGGCACCGCTCCCGGGCTCGACAGCGCGCTCGAGCGCTACCAGGCGCGCCGCTACCGCTTCGCCCGCGCCCGCGAAGTGCTCGCCGACGCGCTCTACGAGACGTTCCTGGCGAGCACCGACGGGACGCGGGCGATCCGCGAGGGCATCTTCAGCTACTGGGAGGGTGGACGCCGCGCGCGCGCCGCATCGCTCGCGCTGCTTTCTGGCGCCGACAGTCGCCTCGGAAGCTTCCTCGCCGAATACTGGCGCGTCGCCGGCCACGGCTTCGGGCGGTCACTGCGCGGTGCTGTTCCAGGCGGGGACGGCCGACCGCTCGGACGCTGGAGAAGCGTGCGCGGGCTCGTCGAAATGTCGCTCGACAAGCTCGGACGCGTGGCTGCGGCCCGCTGATCTATCAGCGGACACGCGCCGCCGGCGCGAAAGCCGAGTCTCTCTTGCAGTGATCGAGCAATGCCGCGAGCGCGCGGTTCGAGGCGGCGGCGCCCGTTGCTCCGGCGAGGACGCGGGCCACGGTGGTACGGCTCACCTTCGGCTCGGTTTCGGCCCGAAGGGTCTCGTCGCCCTGCTCGACTACCCGGAGCGTCGCCAGCGCGAGCGCGAGCGGCACCACGCAGAACAGGCGCACCGAGCGCCCGGCCTGTCCGCCGCTGCCCTCTGTGGGCCATAGCTTCACGTACTCCTCGGCGCGACGAAGATGCTCGCGCGCCCGCGCGCAGACGGCGCAAATCACCTCGACACCTGCGCTCCGCATGCCCGGATCCAGCAGACGATCGATCTTGAGCCCATGTTTGCCGGCCAGGTCGAGCGGCAGATAGCACACGCCTCGCTCGCCGAAATCCGCGGCCACGTCCTTGACCACGTTCACCATCTGCAGGCCGATCCCGAAGCTGACCGCGCGCTCGCGCAGAGCCCGGCGCAGCTCTTCGGAGAGGCCTGCGACCGTGTCCTCGAACAAGGCCGTGAGCAGGTTTCCGACGGTACCCGCGACGAAGTAGCAGTAGCGCTCGAGATCCGGCAGATCCGCCAGACGTAGTCGGGAGGCGCGGGCGCAGTAAGAGCGCATGCCGCCGGACATTTCCAGCACGTGTGGCCGGATGGCAGCGCGCTGCAATGCTGGCAGCGCGCGGAACGCCCGAAATACTGAGCCTGATGCGCGACACAACTCGCCATCCGGTCCTGTACTTCCGACCGAAGCACGGGCGCACGCCCTCTCGAGCTCGGCCGCATCGCTCCCGTCCTCGAGGAGGCGGTCAAAGATATCGAACAGCTCGTTCCGGTGCGAGCTCGTCAGCGTCGGTTCGTCCTCGATCGAGTCGACCACGCGACAAAGGAGGTAGGCGCTTCGCACCGCCGCCCGCAGAGGCTCCGGCAGTGCCTCGATGGAAAGAGCAAAGGTGCGCGATACCCGCGGAAGGATCGTGCTGCAGAACTCGGTGTCCCGAGCGGCTACTTCGGTCACGGACGACGTGTGGCAATCCTTCTCCGCGTGTTCTCCCGTGCGCCCACCGTCGCGAAGCGCAGTGGCAGTCTTCATCATGCTTCTCCCCTTTTCCTCGGTCCGCCCGGCTGACCTGCAAGGGAGGTGCCTCTCGGTCCTGCGCGAGTCTTCCTGTAGTCGGTGTTTTGCCCCGTGCGAAAACGCACCTAACGTGCGCTTACGAACGTCGCGAACCCAGGCCCAGCACCCGACGGCCACGCCTAGGCCGATCACATCGGTGTTTGACCCAGGATCGTCCGTCAGACAATATTTGCCTTCGTTCTTGGAGGTTCAGGTGAGCTTACTCAAACCGATCGAGGTCGAGCGCATATTGTTCGCAGGGGTATTCATGGCAGTACTGTGCGGATCTGCCTGCGTAGCGCACGACACGGCCGCACAGTCGGCCGCGCGCATGTCCAAGAGTGCCGGAAATACCGTCTACCATGCCAGTCGGAAAGAAAATGGCGGGACCGAAGCGCATGTCAGTCTGCTTGCCCGGGCCTTCCTTCCGGCTGCCAGCGACGTCCAGCCCGGTTTCGCCTATTACGCCTATCTTCTGTTCACAGACAGCTCTCCGAACACTGCCCCTGCGCGGCGGGCGGCGAGTGCGGCGTACCTGGATTTGCTGAATCACGTCCACGCCGCCAACGAGAAGACAGGGATCGGTCGCGAAGATATGGCCGTTCTGTACGTCCCGCTGGTCGACCAAGCACCTGCGGATTCTCTGATGAGGGACCGGGAGCCGCAGGCGTTGCTTTCCGCCTACAACTATGGCCGTGCTCGGAGCATGGCTGCGCGCCTTAAGCGCGCGGGCAAGAAAATTCCCGACGTGGCGATTGTGGGCAGCCGTCGCCCCGTGACTGTGAATGCCGCAGTCGACGCCGATGCGATTGATGTCGTCGACCTGACGGATCCGGGGACGGCGGAGGAGCGCGTGGAGCGATTCCGAGACTCTCTGCAAGCGGGCGAGCGTCACTTGCTTCAAGAAGGCCAACCCATCGTGCTCACGCGCTTGCACGAATTCTTTCTCTGGGCGAACGTGACGGCCCACGATGCCCCGCGGGTACTGACGTTCTGAACGCTGGCTAGCGCTGGCCAAGGCCCTCGACTCCAGCGCTCGCCAACGGAAAGCAGGGTCAGAAGAGCACTACCAGCGACGCGGAGCCCAAGACACTGTTCCAGGTGTCCTTGCAATCGGGCTCGCCGACGTAGCAACGGATTCCTCAGCGCAGAATCTGCGAGTCAGTCACCTGAGCGGGATTCTTCGCAATAACGTAGAAGCCGGGCAGATCCGGAGTCTCGAAGGTGCCGCGAGGATTGTTGCGGGTGATTGAGTCCGTGATTGAGATGGAGCCAGTCTTGTCGTTGCTGACGAAGAACACCGCGCTGCCGCCCTCGTTGGCGACATTGTTCTCGATCAGGCTGCTGGTGATGTTGAGG
>CAZTTW010000245.1:0-6805 GCA_964616265.1 uncultured Myxococcales bacterium
ACGCCGGCAAGCGCGCCGAGCTTTCACGCCGCTCGGCCGAGGACATCGCCGAGCTGGATGCTCTGGTGGAAGAGTTGCTGATGGCTGCGCGCACGCAGGCCGGAGTCCCGCGGCGGCCCTTCACCGACGTGGATCTGCTCGCGCTCGTGCGCAGCGAAGCCGACGGAGTCCAAGCGCAAGTTACCGGCGACGCCATTCGCATCGCCGGCGAGGCCACGATGCTCAAGCGCATGGTGCGAAATCTCCTGGCCAACGCCAAACTGCACGGCCAGGGTGGCGCCATTTCTGCCGAGGTTCGGGCAAACGGCGAGCACGTGACGATCGCGGTGGAAGATGAAGGCCCCGGCGTCTCCGAAAGCGAACGCGAGCGCATCTTCGCGCCGTTCTATCGCGCTCCGGGCCCGCGGCCGCCCGGCGATACCGGTCTCGGCCTGGGACTCGCGCTGGTCCGCCAAATTGCCCGCTACCACAACGGAGACGTGAGCTATTTCCCACGGCAACCCAAAGGCAGCCGCTTCGAGGTGAAGCTGCCGTTACGTGCCTGAACTGCGGCGGGCCAGAGTCCGTCAAACGTGCCAGAGTACGGCCCAGGGAGGTCGTCATGGAAAGCCCAGGGCTTGCGGGAAAGGCAAAACGAGTCCGCATCTATGTCAGCGAGGGCGATCTCCATCAGCATCAGCCGCTCGATGCCGCCCTGGTCGCATTTCTGCGCAAGGAAGGCGCAGCCGGTGCCACCGTGTTGCGCGCTATCGAGGGATTCGGCTCTGCCGGAAAGATCCACACCTTGCGCTGGGTCGACCTCGCAGAGCGCTTGCCCATCGTGATCGAATGGATCGAGCGGGCCGAGCAGGTCGAACGCCTGCTTCCGCGCATCAAGGAAATGGTCAAGCGGGGCCTCATCACCGTCGAGGACACCGAAGTCGTGCTCTATTGCGCCTATCCGGTGCGCGACGTTTCGCCCGCACTTCGCGCCTCGGACGTCATGTCGCGCGAGATCGTTTCCGTCTCCACGAATGCATCCATCCGCGAGGTGGTCAAGCTGATGCTGGGCAAGAGCTATCGTGCCATCCCCGTCGTGGAATCGAGCGCGCCCGTCGGCATGATCACCAACTCGGATCTGCTCAAACGCGGTGGACTCACCATGCGTGTGGAGCTGTTGCGCGCGCTCGACACGCCGGAGCTGCATGCCGAGCTCGATCGCCTGGCCCACGGAGCGAAAAGCGCGGCCGACGTCATGACGCCAGGGCCGACGACCGTGCAGGCGTCCGCTCCGCTTCCCCAAGTCGCCAAGGTCATGTCGCATCGTCGCCTCAAGCGCTTGCCGGTCGTGGACGAGCACGGCGCGCTGGTCGGGATGGTGAGCAGGCTCGATATCCTCCGCACGGCAGCCCGGACCTTCGAGCAACCCGAGAGCGAGCCGCGTGCGATCGGCCTGGCCGCGGACGCTCCCGTTGCACGCGCCATGCGTACCGACGTCCCGACGGTGTTTCCGAGCTCCCCCTTGCCCGAGATATTGCAGGCGGTGACCGCGACACGACTCAATCGCTGTTTGGTCGTGGATGGCGAGCGGCATGTTTTGGGCAAGATCACCGACGCCGAAGTCCTCGACCGAGTGACCCCGACCCTTCGGCCGAGTGCCTTGCGCTCGCTGGTCCATCGACTTCCGTTCGTGCATCCGAGGCCCGAAGAATTGCAGGCAGAGCAGCACGCCAAGGCTCGAACCGGCGCCGATCTCATGGTCGAGACGGCCGTGGTTGCCGAGAATGCGCCTCTGCGCGAGGCCATCGCCGCCATGCTGGGCGGCAAGCACAAGCTCGTCGCGGTGGTCGATTCCGAAAAGCGGCTCGTCGGCGTGCTCGACCGCGCCGACCTGCTGCATGGCCTGGTGTCGTTCAACGAAACGGAGAAGTGAACCGCGCACTGAGGATGACTCTTACCGCGAGACAGGTTCGACCAAGGCTCCGTCGTCCACCGTCTCGCCGACGTTGAGAGCCACGGTCTCGCCGGCCTTCACGCCATCGAGCACGCGTGCGGTTTGGCCGTCGTCGTCCGCCAGGCGAACGGGGCGAAGCCGCAAGTGACTGTCACCGTCGACGATGGCGGCGAAGCGCTTGCTTCCGCGTACCACCAGAGCCTCGGCCGGCAGCTCGACCAGACTCGGCACCCGAATCCGAATCTCCACCTCGACGAAGCTGCCGGGCAAAATCGCACCGTCGGCATTGTCCATGTCCACTTCCGTCAGCATGGTACGCGTGTGCGGGGTCAGCTCGCCGGAGAGGCGCGCCACCTGGGCCGTGCGCAACCAGGCTGGCCGCTCGGGGATGCGAATCTCGGCCACATCGCCTACCTTCACGAAGGGTGCGGTGGTCTGGTCGAGATAGACGTAGATGCGCAGCCGCTTGTTGTCCGCAACCGTGACGACAGGAAGCGCCCCCGCCTGGGCGCCGGCCGCGCTTTGGATGAGCGCGCCCGGATCGGCAAAGCGCGCGGTCACGATGCCCGCAAACGGCGCGCGCAGGGTTCGGTAGGCGTCTTGCTTGCGCAACGATTCGGCCTGCGCCTCGGCGACGTCGGCGCCGCTCGTGCTGGTTTCCACATCCTGCGTAGACACCACGCCCGGTGCAGCCAAAGCTTGCATACGCTTGGCTTGGCGGCGCTTGTTCGCGGCGTCGGCTTTGGCCGCCAGCACCTGCTGATCGAGCTCGGGCGAAACGATCGTGGCAAGTACCTGGTCAGCGTGCACCTCGTCCCCTTTGTCGACGCGCACCTCGTGCAGGTAACCGGCGATCTTTGCGTACAACGTCACGCTGGCAAACGGTCGCGCCTCGCCTTGCAGATGGAGCGTCCGCTCACTCGGCGATGTGGACGCCTTTGCGACAAGCACGCGGGGCCCGCCCTTGTGGGCGCTTACCCGCGCGGACACCTCGGCGCGACTGGCGGCAGAACGTCGCGAGGCAAGCACGCCGACGCCCGCGATGCCGGCAAGCAGCCACACAATAACGACAATATAGAGTCTGCGTGCTTCGCGCGCGCTCATCAGGATCCTCCTTGGTCGGCGGCGACCGGCGCGGGCGGCGTCCATGTTTCGCCACGCGCCTCCGCTTTGAATTTGTCGTCGAGCAGATGGCGCATCGGCATCTTGGTGCGCAGGCTCGCGTACACCGTGGGAACCAGCAGCAGCGTGATGAAGGTCGCCATGGTCAGGCCACCGATCACCGCCCGGCCGAGCGGCGCATTCTGTTCGCCCGCTTCGCCGAGCCCAAGCGCCATGGGAATCATGCCGATGATCATCGCCAGCGCCGTCATCATGACCGGACGCAGCCGCGTCTTGCCCGCTTCCAGCGCCGCCATGACCGGCGTCGCGTTCGCCTCGAGCCGATGGTCGTTGGCGAAGGACACGAGCAGAATCGAATTCGACACCGCGATGCCGACTGCCATGATGGTACCCATGAACGATTCGACGTTCAGGGTGGTCTTGGTCAGCGCCAGCATCCACAGAATGCCGCTGAACGCGCCCGGGATCGCCACCATGATAATCAGCGGGTCGAGCCACGACTG
Organism: uncultured Myxococcales bacterium; assembly: GCA_964616265.1. Classification (GTDB taxonomy): domain Bacteria; phylum Myxococcota_A; class Polyangia; order Fen-1088; family Fen-1088; genus Fen-1118. Next base: position 3,559 of record CAZTTW010000245.1, read on the forward strand.
AAACAGAACGACCATCAGAAAGTAGACGAGAAGCGTGGCGAGAATGAGTCCGAGGCCGAGGCTGCGGAACGACTCCATCATCACTTCGTTCTGTCCGCGGATCTTGATCCGCACGCCCGCCGGGAGCTTGCCAAGGCCGTCGATGGCGTGCTGAATGTCGCGCACGATCGAGCCCAAGTCGCGGCCCTCCGCATTGGCAGCGACGTCGAGCACTCGCTGCACGGTAAAGTGCGAGATCTGATTGGGCGACGTCGTAGGTTTGATATCCGCGACGCCGGCCAGCACCACCGAGGGAGCCTCGGTTTCGGCGGAGGGGAGGGCCGTGTCCGTCGGCACCAAGACCGCGCCCGAGCCGGCGGCGGTCATGGGCGTGCCCATGAGATCTTGCACCGTGGAGACCTTGGGCAGCGGTGTCTTCACGACCACCTGGTAGTTCACGTTATTGGTGGGATTGAGGAAATACGACGGCGACAGCAGACCGCTCGACGATAGCGACGTGAGAAGACTGCTGGCCACGTCGCGCTCGGTGAGACCCACGTAGGCGGCGCGCTGGCGGTCGACATTCACGGCAAGACCGGGATAGTCGAGCACCTGGGTCAGGTGCACGTCGGAGGTGCCGGCGATGCGCACCATCGCATCTTGCAGTTGGCGCGCGATGGGCAGCGACTGGCGAAAGTCGGCGGCCTCGACTTGTACGTCGATGGGCGAAGACACGCCAAAGTTGATCACCTGGCTGACGATGTCCGCGGGTTGAAAATAGGCGATGGCTCCCGGCATCTCGCGTGCGACGGCATCGCGGATCTTCCGCATGTACCCGAGCGTGGGCCGATGCTCGGGTTTGAGCGAGACGCGAATTTCGGCGTCCATCGAGCCGATGTTGTCGGTCTGCACGAAGGCCAGGTTGTAGGACACGGGAATGCCAATCATCGCGTTCAGCGCGTCCAGCTCGCGCTCGGGCACGATGCTGCGGATGCGCTGTTCGAGCGCCGCCACCATCTTTTCCGTTTCCTCGATGCGCGTGCCGACCGGCGCGCGAAAGTGCAGCTTCATGAGGCCGGTGTCCACCGACGGAAAGAAATCCAGACCGACGATGAAGACCAGCGCGACGCTGGTGCCGAGGAAAAGCGCGCCCGCGGTCATCGTGAAGCGCCGATGGGCAAGCACGAGTTGCAAGATCGACGCGTAGAAGTCTTGGAAGTGCTGGAATCCGCGGTCGCGCGCTTGGTTCATGCGCGCCGCGAGGCGCTTCCAGGCGCTTTGCGGATGCGCCTCCCCCGTGCCTGCGTGATGCTCGTGCTCCATCAGCAACCGCGACAGAGTTGGCACGAGCGTTCGCGAGAGCAAATAGGACGACAGCATCGCCAAGACCACGGCCAAGGCAAGCGGCGTGAACAGAAAGCGCGCGGGCCCGACCAAGAGCACGACAGGGAAAAAGACGATGCAAATGGCCAACGTGGCCACGATGGCAGGCACCGCGATTTGGGAGGCACCGTCGAGGATGGCCACGGTCAGCGGCTTCCCCAACGAGCGATTGCGGTGAATGTTCTCCACCTCGACGGTGGCGTCGTCCACCAGCATGCCGATAGCCAGCGCCAATCCGCCCAAGGTCATGATGTTGATGGTGTGACCGGAGAGCTTGAGCCCGATGATCGCCGAAAAGATGGCGAGCGGAATGGAGGTGCACACCACCACCATGCTGCGCCAGCTGCCGAGGAACGCGCCGATCATCAGCGACACCAAGAGCGACGAAATCAGCGCCTCGCGCAGTACGCTCCAGATCGCGCCGCGCACGAACACCGATTGGTCGAAGTTGATCTTCAGCTCCAAGCCTTCAGGCGCCACGGCGGAAATGCTGGGCAACGCCTCCTTGACCGCATCGACGACTGCCAACGTGGAAGACTGTGCGTGGCGCAGAATAGCCAGATAGGCCGCGCGGCGACCGTCAACGCGCACGACGTTCGTCTGATCGGCGAAGCCGTCGCTGACATGAGCAATATCGCCGAGCAAAATGGGCGTATTGTCCTGGACCTTCACCGGCAGATCGTTGAACTCGTTCACCGCCTGCGGACTGCCGTTGGTGAGCACGTTGTATTCGCGGCTGCCGATGCGGGCAGTTCCCGCCGGAAGGATGACGTTCGACGCTTGCAGCGCGTTCACGACGTCGGCGGGCGATAGCCCGCGCGCCGCCAGTCGCTGCGGATCGATGTCCACGTTGATCTGGCGCGACTTGCCGCCAAACGGTGCCGGCGTCGAGAGACCGGGAATCGTGAACAGGCGAACCCGGATGAAGTTGAGGCCATAGTCGAAGATCTGCTGCTCGGGCAGCGAGGTGCTCGACATAGTCAGCTGCGCGACCGGCAAGTTGGAGGCGTTGAAGCGGATGACGTTGGGAGCCTGCATTCCCGGCGGCGTGATGCGCAGGATGGTGCTCGACACCGAGCTGATCTGCGCGATAGCGCCGCCAATGTCGGCGTCGGGCTGAAAATAGATCTCGAGCAGGCCAATGCCGGGGATGGACTGCGATTCAATGCGCGCGATGCCATCGACGGTGCTGGAGTAGGCACGTTCGGAAATGATGACCACCCGGCGCTCCATGTCTTCTGCGGAAAGGCCCGGATAGTTCCATACCACGGCCACGACCGGTATGTCGATGGCGGGCAAAATGTCCACCACCATGCGCGACGCAGACAGAACTCCCATCACGACGAGCAAGATCGCCATCACGGCGATGGTGTAAGGGCGGCGTAACGCAAGCTTGACGATCCACATAAAAGACAGCCGAAACTTCGACTGCCTTTGGATGTCGAGTCGGAAGCACAGATTCAGTGCGCCGGCACAGTTACGAGCGGGTAACTACTGGATCGTCGAGCTCGTCACGGTTATCGGCGTGTCGTCGAAACACGAAATTTGCGGATACGTTGGATACCACGAGCCACCGAGGTTGCTCGTGATGGTCGAGCTATCGATAGTAATATTACCGGTGTGGTCGTTGGTCACAAAGAAGATGGCGCTGCCGTACGCCTTGACCTGGTTGTACTCGATGCGCGTACCGCACAGGCTAAGCGTCATCTTGTCGCCATCGTTGTAGATGGCGCCACCACTACCGCCGCCGGGAGTCCCGGACTGCGCGGGATTGCCACCGTTCCCCACGGCCAGGTTGTAACTGAACATGCTGTTGAGAACTGTCCACGAAACGCCAATGCTGCTCAGGGCACCGCAGTTAGAGCCAGAATTGCCCGCGCCGTCG
>CAZTTW010000246.1:0-6803 GCA_964616265.1 uncultured Myxococcales bacterium
CGGCGGCGCGAGCGGTACGGGCGGCATCGCCGTCGGCGGTAGCTCCGGCAGTGGCGGGATCCTGGCAACCGGGGGTACCAGCAAGAGCACCGTGGATGCAGCCAGCGTAGGCGGACAGCCGGACGGCGCTGGCGCCTCTGGCAATGGCAACGGCGGCCGTGGTACGGGAGGGACGGCTGGTACCGGGGGCGCCTTCGCAATCGACGCGAGCGGAGCTGCCGACCGGCCCACCATTGTCGCCGGCCCCGGCGCGACGCTGGTGAAGGTCGACGCCAACACGAAGCACCAGACCTTCGAAGGCTGGGGAACCAGCCTGGCTTGGTGGGCCTACGAAATTGGCGGATGGTCCAGCACGAAGAAGAATCAGTTTCTCGACCAACTCGTGGATCCGGTCAATGGACTTGGCTACAGCATCTTCCGCTACAACATCGGCGGCGGCGACGCACCCTCGCACAATCACATGGACGCCAACCGGGAAATGCCCGGCTTCCAGTCGAGCAGTGGCACGTGGGACTGGAACGCCGACGCGCGACAGACATCGGTGCTAAGCCGTCTCGCCTCGACCGGCAAGAACGTCATCATCGAAGCTTTCTCCAACTCGCCGCCCTATTGGATGACCAAGAGCGGCTGTGCCTCCGGAAACACCGACGGCTCGAGCAACCTGAAGGACGATTCGTACGATACGTTCGCTTCCTATTTGGTTACCGTCGCCAAGCACTACCGCGACGTGGTTGGCATTCCGTTTCGAACCATCGAGCCCATGAATGAGCCCAACGCCAATTGGTGGAAGGCCAATGGCAGCCAAGAGGGCTGTCACTTCAGCGCCAGCAATCAGCAACAAATCGTCAAGGCTGTTGCCACCGCACTGTCCGCGCAGGGAATCACCGACACGCAAGTCAGCGCTTCCGACGAGAACAGCATGGACGACGCTTACAGCATCTTGAGCGGCTACGACACCGCATCGATGGCGGCCCTGGGACAGCTCAATGTCCACTCGTACGCTGGCTCGAAGCGCACGCAGCTTCATACCCTTGCCGTTAGCAAAGGCAAGCGCCTATGGCAGTCGGAAAGCGGCCCGCTCAGCGTGACGCTGTCGACGAGTACCGATGCTGCCATTTTCATGGCAGGGCGGATCATCCAGGATTTGCGCGAGCTGGAACCGCAGGCCTGGATTGAGTGGCAAGTCGTGGATCCCGGGGTGACGTGGACCAGCTTCACGGTGAACGATTCGCAAGAAACGTGGCAGCCCGTCAAGCGCTTCTATGGGCAAGCTGCCTTCAGTCGATTCATCCGTCCTGGTGCTGTATTCGTCGACATCGACAACACGAACATGGTTGCCGCCCTCGCCAGCGACGGTTCGACGGTGACCCTTGTCGTGCGCAACGGTGATACCTCCGGCAGCAAGAGCTTCACCTTCGACCTCACGTCGTTGCCCTCGGTCGGAGCCAAGGTCGACGTCTACCGAACATCCGCCAGCGAAGACCTGGCGAATCTTTCCGCCCTGCCGGTGCAGAACTGGAGCTTCACCGCCACCGTGCCGGCGTACTCCATCACAACGTACGTCGTTGCACTTCAGTAGCGAACCGCGGCCCTCGCGAAATACGCTCAGGGCACGATGGCATTGCGCTTGGTCGTGCAGAGGCTCTTGCCGTTCTCCGGACCATTGTCGCATTCTTCGCCAAACTGACTGTCCACGTGGCCGTCACCACAATAGTGAGGCAGTCGGCAGCTAGGCAAACAGCCGCTGGTCTGGCCGTACTTCGCAACATTGGCGCCATCATCACATTCTTCGCCGGCATCCGTGTCGACATGGCCATCGCCACAATGCAGGCCGAACACACATTTGGTCGTGCAACCGCCGTAGACTGTGTCGGAGTTGGCCGCGCCATTGTCACAAGTATCGTGTCGCGCGGGAGTGGCCGCGAAATGAATCACGGCCTTTCGGCTTCGCCGAAGGTCACGCCACTGTGAGCACCGTCGACAAGGTCAAGCCGTTGCCAGAGACACACTACCCGACAGTGTGCGCAGAGTATCCCTCCACAGACTCACCCGAGAGACCCTGGCGCTGGAAGTGGTTCCTTGCAGCGCACCGGCCGGCGGTCCTGGCCGCCGCCGGTCGTGGGCGCCGCTAGCGGTGCCCACCGCCATGACCGCCACCGAAGCCGTGGCCGCCGCCACCGAAGCTGTGTCCACCACCACCAAAGCTGTGCCCGCCGCCACCGCCGAAGCCGCCGTGGGCTCCGCCACCGAAGTGCGAACCTCCGCCGAAATTCGAGTGGCCGACGAAGCCGGCGCGGGCACCGCCACCGAAACGCGGGCCGCCGGCAAATCCACCGCGAGCTCCACCGCGGTAGCCGCCCCCGAAGCGCGGACCTCCGCCCCACGCGCGCCCGCCGCCGTGCCCGTAACCCCAGCCATGTCCGTAGCCCCCGCCGCGATAACCGCCCCAACGGTAGCCGGCATGATAGAGACCGCGGTACCAACCGAAGCCGAACGCCCCGTTGACGCCGAAGTATGGATACGCGCCCCATCCCCAAAGCCATGGAGCCGCAAGCCACGACCATCCGTAGCTCGGGTAATAGACATACGCGTACGGGTTCGCATCATAGCTCGTTCCCTCGTAGACATATTGGTCTCCGTACGGCATCCACACCCAGCCGTATTGTTCGGTGTAGACCCACTGACCGCCGCCTGCACCAGCAGCCGTCGGCGCCGGCTGCGCCTGCGCTTGGACCTGCGCCTGAGACCGAGCCGGCAGAACAGGCGGCTGCGCCGGGGGAGCCGGGGGCATCATCGTCGGCTGCGGCGTCGGCGGCTGAACCGGAGTCGGTGCCGCGGCGGTTTGCTCGTCATACCCGACATTGTCGTCGGCGCGAGCAACGCCGACGCTCGCGAAGAGCGTTCCTAGAAGAGCAATCCCTCGAATAGTCATGACAGCACCTCGTTCTGATGTGGAGCAAAGCAACCTACGTGCCGTCCAGTCAATCCGGAAAAAGGAACGAAAATGCCCAAACTTCGAGAGAATTCTCGACGACGCTTGCGCCATTCCACCCCACGAGTGCAATGACGGTGGCGCACTTCGCCCGCTGTGAACACGATTCACACCACGAACGCCCGTCACGATGCACATCACCACAGCTCCGGGACGCGGTCCGGCTGCGACATTTCTGGTTTTGCCTTTTCCTGTGTCACTATGGTCGAGCGTCGTGTCGGAACGGACAGTGTGGAAAAATCATGAAGAACGAGTTTGAAATGCAAACCCTTGAAGAGCTTCGATGCCCTCCTCCATTCGGGCGCCGTTGGACAGAGGCCACCTTCACCCGCGCGACTCTCCTCGTCCTCGCCCTTGTGCCCGCTTGCGGCAACTCCAGCGAGTCGCCCGCGCCCGTTGATGCGGCCGGCGCCGAAGCTGCCAGTGCAATCGATAGCGGTGGCCCTACCAAGGGTAGCGGCGATGGCCCGGTCGCGGCTTGCGGTTGCGACCATGCAGCGTCGCTGTGTGAGAAGCTCGACACGTGCGCGCCTTTTCTCGTCAAAGTCATTTATGGCGATGCCGCCAGCTGCGCCGATCGCCTGACCAAGGCGTGCACCGAGCAATGCAAGTCCCCCGGCAGCGGCATGACCGAGACGTCGATTTTGGCCTGTGAAGCAGCACTGTCCACAGCGTCGTGCACCGACGTGTTCACCAACGCCATCGCAGCGTGCAGCTTCCGCGGCACTCTCGCCGACGGTGAGGTTTGCGGCGACAGCAGCCAGTGCGCCAGCGGCTTCTGCTCGCACGGCGGTAACCTGTGCGGTGCCTGTGCGGCGAAAGGTGCGGCCGGCGCGGCGTGCCCGTCGGCAAGCAACGATGAATGTCAAACCGGTCTCGTGTGCAGTCAGGGGAAAATCTGCGCGCCATCTGCGGTGCTCGGTGGTGCCTGCGATGACAACACGCAGCCGTGCCCAACCGGAATGTTCTGCACGTCGGCCAAGACCTGCGCGGCGACCGTGGCCACGGGTGCCGATTGCCCTGGCTCGTACCTGAACCTCGAGAACGGCACGCTCTGCTCTGGCAAGGGCAGCGCGAGCAATCCCCAGACAGCGAAGCAGATCGGGACCGCTCCCGTCGGTGCGCCCTGCGGACTTGCACCCGGCGACAATGCCGGCCCAACCCTTTGTGCGCCGGGCTCCGTCGGTGCCTGCACCTTGGTTTCAGGCGGAATCGCGCTCTTTGGAATTCCCACCAAGGGCATCTGTGCAGGGGAAATACCCGACGACTACCCCTGCCAGACCGACGACAACTGCCAAGCCGGAGCGCTCTGTATCAGCAACCTATGCAAAATTCCGTCGGGCCGCTACTGCGAGTAGCGTTTTCGCCACAAGTCGGCCATGAACTCCAGGACCTCGGCGCCCTGAAGAGGACCGCTGTGCGCCGAGCTCCGATGGACGGATAGGAAATCCGCGCCCAGCCCGTCCATGCGATCGGCGTTGAGCTCTACCCCGCGCACCCTCCGCTCGCGCTCGTCCAACTCGGCCAACTGGCGCTCGCGTTCGCGCTCGAGACCGCCGCGTTCGACGAACTCGATCACCGCGGCCAGCTCGCCAGCGTCGAACCAGATGCCATCGGCCTTGCAAACGTCGACGACGACCCCCGAGATGCGCGCGAACGCTTGCCGATTCATCGACTTGCCGCAGACCGGGCAGAACAAATAACGAACCACGGTTTCGGCCGTGAGCGCGCGCCTCGGAAGGTGCAAGCGCAGGTTCGTCGGCATATCACGGGCAGCAACCAGACGGTCCATGGTTTGCGGCGCGAGAAAGAGCCCGCCGCAAGCATCGCACTCTTCGACGCCAAGATCGCCATAGGTGCGCGCCTTCAGCTCGGCCTTGCAGCGCGGGCAACCATACGCCGCGGCAGATCCGCTCGCCTCCGAGGACACGAGAACGAGACCACAGGCCTGACAGTGGGCCGCGCCGGCAAGGTTCCAGGCAAGGCAAGCGGCGCATCGGCAAGTCGCCAGCGTCGATGCGCAATAGGGACAAGCGCGCACGCCGACCGCCAGCGATCCGCCGCACGTCGGACACAGAATGGCTTTCGCCTCGGCGGAAGAGACGCCACATCGACACGGCCGCGCCGGCGACTCTTTGGGCGGGTCGACGATGCCCCCGCACGCGAGACAGACGATGTCGTCAGGCATGGCAGCGGTCACAGCGCCGAGCGATGGCTATCTTCGATGGGCGTGCCGGCTTCGATGCGCATCGGGGCGCTGTGGTGGCGAACCGCCTTGCTGGCGTCGAGGCACGCTCGCCCAAAAGGCTTCTCGATGCGCGACCACAACTCGTCTTCGGCATCGGCGTAAAGCTTGCGCCTGCTGCCCGTGAACTTCACCGAGGTGATCTTCTGACCGCTCACCCCGCTCCGCAGATCGATGGTGAGCGTCGATTGATCCTTGCCCACGTCTTTCAGATGACCGTGGATATACAGCGCCAGATCGAGCGCAGCGCCCATATCGCGGTATTGCACGACGGTGTCCGGCGCGCGCAAGTTGGTGGATAGCTCGCGGACCTTGGGACGAAGGACTTTGATGATCTGCGCACGAATCTCATCGGTGCTGTCACCGCGGAACTCCAGGACGGCGACCTTGCTGGCCGACATTGCCTCGGCGGTCTCCCTCTCGCGATCTGCCTGCGCCGTGGTCTTGCTGCGAGAAGGTGTCTTGCTCTTACCGTGGGACTTGCGCGCGGCTGCGCTCGCCGTAACCGGCAGCGCGAGAGCAGCGGTGAGAACGAGTGACAGGAGTCGGCGCGCCCGCGTGCTCCTGCAAACAAACGAACCACGCTCGGCTTGCGCCGCACAGGCGGCCCGACGCAATGAATCCGGAACCAGCTGGCTGAGCATCCAATATTTTTACCCGTTTTTCGATCGACCTGACGTGAAAAGATGATAGCCAAACCGTCCGCATGGACGCAGTCAAGCACATGGGCGAGCAGTCGATCGGCAGGCTGCTGCTCCGCTACTCTCTTCCAACGATCGCTGGTTTCGTAGCCAACGCCCTTTATCAGTTCGTGGACCGTATCATCGTCGGTCGCGGGGTCGGCACCGACGGCATGGCCGCGGTCACCTCGGCGTTTCCGCTGTCCATCGCCGCCATGGCGCTTGGACTCCTGCTCGGCACCGGCACTGGCAACCGCATCTCGGTCCTTCTCGGTCAGCACAATGCCGAAGGCGCCGAGCGCGTGCTGGGCCAGGGGCTGCGACTCGCCCTCGTCCTGGGCGTCGCGCTTGCCATCATCACGTGGCTCTTCACGCGCCCGCTGCTTCTCGCGTGTGGAGCGACGCCGCGCCTGTTGCCGATGGCCATTCCCTTCGCGCGCATCGGTGCCGGCGGCCAAATCTTTCTTATCGCCCTCATTTCGATGGGCAACATCTTGCGCGTTCAAGGACGCCCGATGCTCGGCCTGCTCATTATGCTGTCGAGTAATGTGCTCAACGTCGCGCTGGCCTACATCGCCGTCTTTATCTTGCGCCTGGGCGTGACCGGCACAGCCCTTGCGACGGCCATCTCTCAGATCGCCGGTTGTCTGACCGTCATCGCGATCGTGCAGAGCAAATCGAGCGTGCTGCACATCCGCCGCGCGTATTTGAAAAGCGATCGAACGCTCGCGCGCTCGATCCTCGTGCTGGGCGCGCCGTTCGGTCTCATGCAGGTGCTGGCGACCTTCGTATTTCTTGCCGCCAACCACGGCGCTGGCGGCCAGGCTGGACCACGCGGTGTTGCCGCGTTCGGCGTCCTCAACACGGTGGCGATGATGCTCATCTA
>CAZTTW010000247.1:0-6790 GCA_964616265.1 uncultured Myxococcales bacterium
GAAAGCTCTCGAAGGCCTCGGGGGTTGCGACCGGGTTGACCGCCAGCGAGTAGAGCAGGTGCGCCATCGTATTGGCGTCGCGGCTGGCCCACGCGGCGAAGAAACGCGAAAACGTGGCGCGGTGAGGGCCGTCAAGCTCACCGACGAGGCCCAGATCGACGATGGCGATGCGGTTGTCGTCGAGCACGAAAATATTGCCGGGATGGAGGTCGGCGTGCACGAAGCCATCCTCGAAGATCATCTTCATCAGGGCGCGCAGGCCAAGGCGTGCAATCCGCTTGGGATCGCTCGAGCTCTTGTGAGCATCGAGAATCTTGCTGCCCTGGATGTGGGTCATACACAAAATGCGCTCCGACGAGTAGGCCTCGAAAACCTCAGGAAAGACGACGTCGGGCTCGTTGCGAAAATTCTCTCGGAAACGGTGGTTGTTGCGCGCCTCGACGCGAAAATCGAGCTGGGCATACACGGCGCGGCCGAATTGCTCGACGGTGGATTCGGGCGACATCGACGAAAGCGAAGGGAGCTTGCCAAGCAGGTGTGCCACCGTGCGCATGACCGCGAGGTCGAAGGAGCAGATTTCCAGCACTTCGGGCCGGCGCACTTTGACGGCCACGATCCGTCCATCATGCAGCCGCGCCTTGTGCACTTGCGACACCGAGGCCGAGGCGATGGGGCGCACGGAAAACTCGGCGAAGACCTTCTCGACGGGCTGGCCGAGATCTTCAATGACGATGCGCTGGACCGCCTCGAAAGGAAACGGGCCAACATCGTCCTGCAGGTGGGCCAGCGCCTGCGTGATGTGCTCGGGCACGAGGTCGGGCCGCGTGCTCATGATTTGCCCGACTTTGATGAAAGTCGCGCCCAAGTGGCGGAAGAGGTCGAGCAAGCACTCGCCGAACCACTGTTTGCGGCGCGCGGGCCCCGCGAAGACGACGACCAGGACGATCCAGCCCACGAGCCAGCGCACGCCCTGCCCAAGGAGAAGGGCGCCAATGGTCAAGGCCCGCTGCAAAAGTCGAAAGGTACTGAGACTGGCCCCGTCCATGGCTTGGAGTATCATTCTTTCATCACCGTCCGATGACGTCCACTCCACAGCAGCCATCCCCCTACGCCATCCTCGAGGCAAAACTGGGTTACGTGTTCCGTGACGCGTCTTTATGCGAGGCCGCCCTGACGCATAAGTCGTGGATCAATGAAGCTCAGGATCCTCTTCGCACCGACAACGAGCGCCTGGAATTTCTGGGCGACGCCGTTCTGGCGCTGGTCACCAGTGACCTGCTCATGCGCCGATTTCCCGAGCAGCCCGAGGGGGATCTCTCGAAATCGCGCGCGGCCATCGTGAACGAAGGCGGCCTGGCGCTGGTCGCGGATCGGCTGTCGCTCGGGCAATGGATTTTCTTGGGTCGCGGCGAAGAACAAGCTGGCGGGCGGCAGAAGCGCTCGCTCTTGGCCAATGCCTTCGAGGCCATCATCGGCGCGATCTATCGCGACGGTGGTTTCACGGCCGCCTTCGACGTCACGGAGCGGCTGTTCGCGCCGATTATTGCCGACGTACCGTCGGCGACCAGCAAGGATTTCAAGTCGCGGTTGCAGGAGATCGCCCAGGCGCGACTGCAGACCGCGCCGTCGTACACGGTTTTGTCGGAGCAGGGCCCCGATCACGCCAAAACCTTCGAAGTCGCCATCCTCATCGGCGACAAGGAATACGGGCGCGCTTTCGGGCGTTCGAAGAAAGAGGCGCAGCAAAACGCCGCTGAGCGCGCGCTCGTCATCATGGAAGGTTCCTAGACCGATCCCATGTTCGATCCCGCTGCCATACCGGCGGATGTCGTTCGCGTTTGTGAGCGACTTCGCGCTCAGAAACATGCTGCCTTCATCGTAGGAGGCAGCGTACGCGATCTGATCATCGGACGGCCGCCGGGCGATTTCGACGTCGCGACCAGCGCGCATCCCGAAGAAACCTTGCGCTTGTTCGGCAGCCGCTATGCGATTCCCACCGGCTTGCAGCACGGGACGATCACTGTCCTGGCGGGCGAGCCCCCGGCGCAGCGGCATGTGGAAGTGACCACCTTTCGGGGCGAAGGCGTCTACCTCGACGGGCGGCGTCCATCGACGGTGACCTTCAGTGCGACGCTCGACGAAGACCTGGCCCGGCGGGACTTCACCATGAACGCCATCGCGTACGACTCCGAAACGGGCGCGGTTCACGATCCGTTCGATGGGCGAGGTGATATTACCCGCCGGCTGGTGCGCGCGGTCGGCGATCCGGTCCTGCGCTTTACCGAAGACGGACTGCGCCCCATGCGCGCGGTTCGCCAGGCGACACAGCTCGGTTTTTCGCTGGACGCCAGCACCCAGGCCGCTATTCCCAAGACGCTGGACTCGTTTCATAAGGTCTCGGCCGAACGCATCCGCGACGAGTTGCACAAGCTTCTGCTATCGCCGGTGCCGTCGACCGGCATCGAGTTGATGCGCGTCACCGGCCTTTTGGCCGAGGTTCTGCCCGAGCTACTGCCCATGGTCGGTTGCGTGCAGAACCGTTTTCACAAGCACGACGTTTACCACCACACGCTGGCCACCTTGGACGCTACGGGACCGGACTTCATCCTTCGCTTGGCGGCGCTTCTGCACGACGTGGGCAAACCGAAGACCCAGGCACCGCGCGAGGATGCTCCCGGCGAATACTCCTTCTTTCGCCACGAGCACGCGGGCGTGGACATGGCCGAGGCCATCTGCAACCGCCTCAAGCTTTCCACCAGTGAACGTCAGACCATCTGCGCGCTGGTCGGCGGGCATATGTTCTACTACACGCCCGATTGGTCCGATGGGACGGTCCGGCGCTTCGTCAAGCGGGTCGGTCCGGAGTTGGTGCCGGCGCTGTTTGCCTTGCGCGAGGCCGACGTCATCAGCCGTGGTCGCGGCGAAGATTCGCAGTGTGAGACCCGCGTGCTGCGCGAACGCATCGCCAGGGTGGCGACCGAAGATGCGGCCCTGCGCGTGACAGATCTGGCCATCGACGGCAAGGACGTCATGCGTGTGCTTGCGATTCCACCCAGCCGCCGCGTGGGCGAAGTGCTCGATCGCTTGCTCGACGCCGTCCTCGACGATCCTTCGCTCAACCAGCGCGAGACCTTGGAGCGAATGGTGCGCGAGATGGTCTAAGGTCCGGACTGCGATGGGATCACGCTTCGCCCGCCTCGCATTTCCTTTTCACGCCTCGCTCGGTCGTACATAGTACAGGGGATGTTGCGCAGTCCACCGTCATGCCGTGCTATTTTCGTAGCGCTTTCGTTGTTCACCGTCGTCGGTTGCGGAGGAACGAGCGATGCCCCCCACGATGCTCCCCTTCCGTCTGAGGATGCTTCTCTGCCGCCAGATACCGCGTTGCCTTTTGACAGCAGCCCGGTTACCGGAGTGGACGCCGAGTCAGCGCAGGACGGAGCGACAGCCATGGATCTTGGCTTCGCCATCGATGCCGGGACGGACATCGGCAAGCCGCCCCAGCTGGCGACCATGATCGTCTTGCCTGATACCCAGTACTACGCGTCCACCTACCCGAGTGTCTTCACCGGACAGGCGGACTTCATCGTTTCGAAGCAGGCTGAGCTGAACATCGCGGCCGTTCTTCATGTCGGTGACCTCGTCGACTCCGACGTCGCGGAACAGTGGACGGTGGCGAACTCCGCCATGCGAGAGCTCGACAATCGCGTCCCTTATGTCGTCGTTCCCGGCAACCACGATTACGGCTCCGCCGGCCGCAAGAGCATGATCAATAGCTATTTTGCGCCATCCAGCCTGCCCTGGATTGCCGGCACGATGACGCCCGGCCAGATCGACAATAGCTATTCAGTGGTAGACATCGGGCCGCAGAAGTGGCTGCTCTTGGGTCTGGAGTTTGGGCCGCGGGACTCCGTCGTGGATTGGGCCAACCAGGTCTTGAAGGATCCCCGCTACGTCCACACTCCGGTCGCCATCGTGACCCACGCCTATCTGCACAGCGACGGATCCCGCTACGATATCAAAGTGGGCGGCACCGACTCGAGCAAGAGCACCTACCAATTGTACAACCCGCAGTCCTACGGATACACCGCCTCCGAGGGCATCAACGACGGAGAGGAGCTTTGGCAGAAGCTGGTCCTGCCGAACTCGAACGTCCGCCTGGTCGTCTGTGGTCATATGACCGGCTGGTCAAGGTTGACCAGTGTCCGACCCGACGGCACCACGGTTCACCAGATCCTCTCGGACTATCAGTGGCTCGACGGCCAGAACTTTGGCTTCGGCTACCTTCGCGTGGTCCAGTTCGACTACGACGCCAAGAAGATCCACGTCCGGACATTCTCGCCCTTTCTCAATGCCGCTATCGAAGACGACCCGAACAAATTCACGCTCGAGCTGAACCTCGACTAGCGAGGCGCGCTCGACGGTCGTCGTCTCAGCTCGACGTGGCCGGCATAGGGATCGTCCCAGACGGCCACGGTGCGCGGGAATGTTTTGGTCAGGTAGTCACGCAAGGCGCGCTCCTTCATCACGCCGGCTCCGGGCTCGACGATGGCGATATCGAGGTGGTCGGCTTCGAGAGCGCGCACCCAGTCCTCCGGCGTGCTTTCGTGCACCTTGAAGCGGTGGGGGTTGGTATCAGCCAAATTCGCGCCAAGGACGCAGGGCCCGACGGCGGCGGCGAAGGGGCCAAGAGAATACCCGCCGAAGATGCGCTCGCCGGGGCGACATTCGGACCGCACCAGGTTGACGAAGGTGTCGATGGAAGGCGCGTGCATGGACTCGTGCTGCAGGTAATACGTGATGGAATTTGGCGGATGAACCGGATCGCTGGATGGGGACCAGAAGACGCCTTGGATGGCGCTGTTGACGAACGTCGGCAGGTAGCTGCTGTCGTACCAGGTGTAGCGAGATCCCTCTTCGCCCATTTCGGCTTGTCGGTCGCCGCCGATGCCTTGTCGATAGGCGAGAACGACGATCACGGAGACCGCACCGAGGACGAGCGGCGACAGCTTACGCGGCTCTTGGCCGATGTTGTCCTTGGGCCGCTTATGTTTGGACGCTCGTCTCTCGCGACGTGACTTGGGTTGCGTCGGGGTAATGCCCGTCCGACGAAGCCCGACGATGAAGCGGCCCGTGTCGAGCGCCCAGGTGGCTGTCATCAGGCCCATCCATGGCATGATGAGCATGAAGTAGTACGAGTAGTAATCCACGCGGGTCGAATAGAAATAGAAGTAACCGCACACGAGGGTTGCGAAAATCATCTGGGCGGCAATGCGGTCGCCGTTCCACAGATTGAGTCGGCTGCCGAGGCGGCCGATGGGGCCGGGGAGCGCCGATTTCTCCGTCGGTCGACCGCGCAAATTCCACATCGCAGTGGCCCAGACGATGCCCGGAACGAACCCGAGCATCACCGCGGAGTTGAGGAAGGCGACATTGCGGAACTTCGCGTACCACGAATAGCGGAAGGAAATCTTGTTCAGGTTGTAGCCGAAGACCTGGTACCAGAAGGCATGGCCGCCAGCTGCACCGGCGAAAAACGCGACGATCGTCCCGCTGATGGCTGCGTAGCTCGCCAGTAAGCGCAGCGATTCTTTCCACGATCGGAACGCCAGTAACACGATCAGCATGAGCGCCAGCGGCGCCATGTAGATGCCGATGAACGTCGCTAGGGCGAACAGACACCCGGCGACGACTTGGCGATTGCGCAGCGCTTGGTAAGTCGCGGCCAGACCGAAGGCGAGAGCACAGTTGGCACCCGTGAAATGGGACGAGCCGCGCAGGACGTCGAACGTGAACAAGAACAACGCCGTGCCGAGCAGTCCTTCCCACGTTCCGACCAGTCGTTTGCCGAGCAGAAAGACATGCACCGCCGAGACCATGGCGGCCACGCTGGGAATCGCCTTCGACAGCGCCAGCGAATACCCGAATAGCTTGTACAAGGCACCGGCGATGTAGAGCTGCAGCGGCGGATGCGAGAAGAAGAAGTCGCGGTAGGGCCAGCTGCCGCGCGAGACGAGCAGGCTCATGTAGAAGTACATGTGCTCGTCGCCGCTGACGAAGTTCAGCGAATACAGCTTGAGCACAGCATAGAAGGCGAGAATGCCGGCAAGGACCCCGAAGGAAAGGGCGGGATGATTGGCGATGGCAGAAAGCCGCTCCGCGGGCGAACAAGCGGGGCTTCTGCTAGCGAGCGTTTGCTCAACCTCCCCCGGCATGCGTGTGGCCCTGGCTAGCGTCGCAGCAGGACGCGCGCCGCTTGCTCGAAGGTTGTGTTGCGCACGACCTGGCCCGGGGTCGATACCAGGGTTCCTCGCAGGTCGGGCCGCCGCACGAGACGGCTCGGATCGACCCCGAGATCGGTCAACGAGAGGATCTCGACCTTGGGCAGCGTCACGTCGACAGCAGGCATTTCTGCTGTCCTTCCCAAGGGTGGCACGGCCGCCACGACGGGCGAAGGTGATATTACCTTGCACAAGCATCCACCCGAGCGCACGGTGATCTGAACGCGATCCGACTGCTCGGCTGCGGCGACTGCTGCGGCGCCCGCCAGATACGGCGCCTGCAGATGATGGGCTATTCCCGCCGCAACCAGACCTTGTCCCTCGGTTCCCGATTGCTCACCGGCCAGCACGACCTGTGCCTTCACGTATCGAGCGATTTCGGCGAGCAGCATCGCGGTCGTGTCGCAGTTGGCGTCGCCCAGCGCAATCTCCTGCAGACGGAGAATGCGCTCGATGGGACCGGGCGGAACGAGCGTGGAGCTCTTGCGAAATTGCGGAGCCGATCCCGC
>CAZTTW010000248.1:0-6732 GCA_964616265.1 uncultured Myxococcales bacterium
CGTCTTTGGCAGTTACGTACTGGCCAGAGCCATCGGCGATTCGCAGGGTGAGGGGCAGACTGAACGGGCCGTAGCCCTGGGGCAGCGCCCAGGTGCCGTAGCGCTCCTGCGGACGGGAAAGACTGTAGTTTTTGTCGCGCTCGAGGCCGACCCACTCGCCGGACGGCAGTTGGGCTTCGACCTTGGCAGCGGCACCGAGCCCAGCCATGTTCACCACCGTAAGCGAAAAGTAGTAGGGCCCCGCGTTGGGACGCATCCAGATGTGGATGTTGCCAACGACCGGGCAGGGCACTCGCTTGTATTTGGTCGGGACGACACCGTCGCTGATGTTGCCGTTGGGATCGGCGGTTTGCAGGCGAGCCATGGCGATGTCGGACAAATCGAAGTGAACGCTCTCGTTTGGCAGTGGATCGTGATCGACAGGCGGCGCCGGCGGCGCCGGCGGAAGTTGACAGCCGTATTTGAAAATTCCCTCGACTTCGCCACAGTGGTCGCGGCCGGATCCGCAGCACCACTTGGAATTGGCCGAGCATGGGCAGGAATCGGCGACCTGGAGCACGATGGGTGGCGTGTAGCCGCTGACACTCGATTGAAATTCGCTGCCGTCGTTCTGCGTGCGCTCCAGCTCGAAACATTCGCCGCAGGAGAGGTAGTTGTCGAGGTTGCCGGGCAGACTCGACCAGAATTGGGTGTAGTAGTTGCCTTGCGGGGCTGCAAAATTTCCGCGCAGGCTGACGCCGCTCGGATCTTTGCACAGGTCGGGGTTGGCCTTGCAGAAGGTGTCGCACTTGCTTTGCATGGCCGGGTCGGCGAACTTCATGGCCGTCGAGCACAAGCCGTAGAGGCCGAAGGCGCACGCGCCCGTGGGCGCGGTACCGAAGTGCGTGGAACGCGAATAGTGCCAAGGCTCGTTGTCGCTGACCGCGTGCACTTCCGGCCATTGTCCCGACGTGCATGCTTTGGCGTTCACCACTTGGCATTGGGCGGAGCCGGCCCCGCCACACTTGTCGCAATTCTCGGACTTGTCGTCGTTGGCGCAGTACTGAGCACAACACACGCCTTCGGTGGCAGCCCAGGCCCCGCACGAGTCAGACGCCAGATCGGGGCGTGGCGCTTGGGTACGAAGATCGTCTTGCGTGAGCACATCGGCACCGATAGGGATGTCGGGCGCAGCGTCTTTGCTGGTCGACGAATCACCCGGGCTCGAGGAACCGCCCAAAGGCGGTGCGGCGCCCGCGCCCTGCGCACCACCGGATATCGCTCCGCCCTTGCCCATGTCGCCGCCGGATGCGTCACCGCCGGTCGCGTCGCCGCCGCTTGCCCGCCCGCCGCTCGAAAGCGTGCCGCCCGCGCCGGACGACGACGGCGTACTCGACGAACAACCTGCAGTGCCAATCCCGGCTGCCACGAGCGCCACTACCATCCCCAACAGCCGCTTGCACGGGAAGAGTGCGGACGTCTTCATAGGCTCTACTTTACTCTGCGCGGGACGGATGCGGCGAGGTCCGGACGGGCTGCTATAAAAAAGGTGTGCATTCAGGCAAAGACATGACGCCCTCGACGACCGCCGTTATTGCTCTTGCCGTGGAGGAGCTTCGGCGCGGCGCTGTCGTCGCGTTTCCGACCGAAACGTTTTATGGCTTGGCGGTCGAGGCGCTCGACGTCTCGGCGCTCGAGCGGTTGTTTGCGCTCAAGGGACGGGGCGCCGAGAAAACCAGCGCTCTCATCGTTGCGGATATCGCCATGCTGGCCACGCTGTGCGCAAAGATCCCCGCGAAGGCGCGCGAATTGGCTGCGTCCTACTGGCCCGGACCGCTCACGCTGGCGTTGCCCGCGAGGCCAGGACTTCCGGACGCCATCGTACAGAACGGATTCGTGGCAGCGAGGGTTTCGCCCCATCCTCTGGCGCACGCACTCGTGCTGGCCTTCGGAAGGCCCATCACCGCCACCAGCGCAAATCTCGCAGGCGCTCCTCCACCGCGAAATGCCGGGGAGATTCGCGCTTCCTTCGGCGCTGCCTGTCCGTTCGTGCTCGACGGTGGCGAAACGCCCGGAGGCCTGCCGAGCACGCTCGTGCGTGTGCAGGGCGACGCGGTCGAGGTTGTCCGTCAGGGCGCCATCGCGCTGTGATCGGTCGCCTTTCTTCTACTTTCTTCCGTAATCACCGGTGGTGATGCTGACCACCCGACCGCTCTCGAAGGTGACGTAGCGAATGAAGACGCTGGCGCCGAGATCGTAAGTCCATTCGTCCAGAGGAACTTCGACTTCGCGCTCTTCGACCACCGATTCTTCGACGTTACCGACGCGCCGGCTGTACCGGTACTTGACCGTTCGCCGTTCGGTGCGCGTCGTGACGTAGTCCGGCTCGCCACAGCGGTCGCGTACTTGTTTCATGCCGTCGCCAACCGAAACGAGGCGCCCGCTCCCGCAGCGAAAGCCATCGTCGGCGCGCGCCGGTAAGGGCGCTAACCAGAAAAGGACAACCATCAACGCGGCAAGCTTGCACATCTGCTTTCCGCACTAGGACGAACGCGGCACGGGAAAAATTCATTCGATCATCGGGCGGCAATACCCGAAGGGATCTATGATAGCCGCTTCTGTGGCCGCGGAGGTGGAGCGATGCGCATGCGCGATTCGTCCCGAAGCGAGTATTCGGAGTTGGGTGGTGCCGGACGGGCGCCTGCGATCTTGGTGGTTGATGACGAGCCGGTGGTCTTGGACATGCTCCGGCGCGCGCTTGGCGCGGCTTTCGAAGTAACTGCCAGTCACGACGGCACCGATGCCGTCAAGCAGGTAGAGCAAGGAACATTTGCGGCAGTGGTCAGCGATATCAACATGCCGGGGATGAATGGCATCGAGCTTTTGCGAGCGGTGCGCGAGCACGATGCGGACTTGCCCGTGTTGTTGGTTACCGGCCAGCCTTCATGGGAAGGCGCTGCCCAGGCCATCGAGTACGGTGTTTTTCGCTACATCCCCAAACCGTTCGATCTGCCCACCTTGCGCCAGACGGTCACCCAGGCCACGCAGCTTTACCGCTTGGCTCGTCTCAAGCGCGAGGCGTTGAGTCTGGGAGGCATCGCCGGGCCGTCGGATCGCGCGGGTCTGGAAGCGAGCTTCGAGCGCATGCTGGCCTCGTTCGGCATGGCATTCCAGCCCATCGTTTCGCTGTCGACGAAAACCGTCCTCGGCTACGAGGCCCTGTTGCGCAGTAGCGAGCCGTCGCTGCCGAACCCGATGGATGTGATCGAAGCCGCCGAACGGCTGGGCGCCACGCAACGGCTGGGACGAGCCGTGCGCGCGTTCGCGGCCCAGCGTCGTTCGCAGGTCGACCACGATTGGTTGCTGTTCGTGAACATTCATCCGAGCGAGCTTCTCGACGCCGAGCTGACCAATCCAGCGTCGCTGCTCGTGTCGATGGCGAATCGAGTGGTGCTCGAAATCACCGAGCGCGCGCCGCTGTCCAGCCTGGAAGAAGTGCGCGAGCGGTGCTCCGAGCTGCGGCGGCTAGGCTTTCGGATCGCGGTGGACGATCTCGGCGCGGGCTACGCCGGCTTGACCAGCTTTGCGGTGCTCGATCCGGACATCGTGAAGGTCGACATGAATCTGGTGCGCGGAATCGAAGGCAGCGCCGTCAAGCGCCGCCTGGTCTCGTCGGTGCTGTCGCTGTGCCGGGAAATGGACATGCAGCTCGTTGCCGAGGGCGTGGAGACGCCCGCCGAACGGGATGTGCTGGCGAACATGGGCTGCGATCTTTTCCAGGGCTTCCTCTTCGCCCGCCCAGCGTCGAGCTTCTACCAGCCGGCGTTCTAATGGGAACCCTGGGCGGGTTCCCAAACCCGCGGCACCCGCCGCCCACCCTGCCACCCCCGCGCTTCGCGCGGCCGCGTGCACTCTGGCTACGGCGGGCGAAACCCGCCTCCGCCAACGCGGTTGCTATTTCTTAGCGGCCTTGCCGTCTTCCTTAGCCTCCACGGTGGTGGCGGTCATGCGGTACTCGATGGTTACCTTCGCGCCGACCTTGAGGTCGCCCTTCACTTTGGTGTCGGCAGCGCGCGCGATCTCCCATTTCTCCTTGCCCTTCTGAACGACGATGGCGTCGTCGCGTACCTCGAGCACGGGGCCCGTCACCTGGTAGGTCTTCACGCCAGCGGCGAAGCTGGTCGAGGCGAAGAGGCTGACGGAAAGAAGCGTAACAGCGAGCAGTCTTTTCATTGGTCGATTCTCCCAATCCATTTCTAAGGCTGGGTTGGGATAGCACTTCGACGACGCTCTCGCAAACTGCGGGGCTCGAATCTCCGGAGGCCCTTCCTCAGTCGCCGAAATAACATTTTGCATTCTTATCGTGAAAGCGTTGCGTAGCCAAAATGGATACTTATTTCAGTACCTTACAGACGACGTCTGGAACATGGCGATCATGTCCTCAGAAAAGTTTTTATAATTAAAAATTGTATTTGAAATTACGTTGAATATGGCGATAATAAATTCATGAGGTTCGTGCCTGTTCAATCTGCGGTGGTGGGAATGGCTTTGGTGCTAGCGTCGGTGTCGGCGCGCGCCGAGGAGCCAGAGACGGTGGCGAGCGCGTTGCAGGCACGGCACTTGGAGCACTGGCCAGTGCTGGGCGTGTCCACGGACGTTGGCTTGCCGGACGGTGCGATCGCGTCGCTGGTCGTGCGGCCCTGGCAGTGGTTCCGGGCGTATGCCGGCGGCGGCAGCAACTCCATTAGTAAGGGGTGGCGTGGCGGTTTCAGCCTGGTGCCCTTCGGCGCAGGGCCATCCGTCTCGCTAGAATACGGGCAGTACGCCGAGGGCGATGCCAACGGGCTCGTCCGCCGCATGGTGAGCGGCAACTTCAAGGGCAGCCCTCTTCTCGACCGAGTTGGGTACGACTACGCCAACGCGCAGGTCGGGCTCGATTTCGGCGGCAAGAACGTTCTTTTCTTCGTTCACGGTGGCGTCTCGATGGTGTGGGCGCAGGTCCACAACATCAACCAGGCGGCCAGCGGTTCCAATTCCAGCACGACGGTTTCGGTGAGTCAGGATCCGAACATCAAGGTCTTCGGATCATCCCTCAAGGTGGGGCTCATCGTCTTTTTGATGTGAGGCAATCATGCGTACCACGACAAAGACTCCCCTCCTTCTCTCTCTTCTTCTTGTAGCCGGTTCGGTGGCGTGCGCGCGCGTCGAAGCCGACGTTCCCGACATGGCCGTCACCCATCATGCTGTCTCGTTTCAGGGCATTCCCGGCTCGCACCAGGCCGGTGAGGTGTCCGTGACGGAGTCGTTCACATTGGATTCGAGCGATTTGTCCTGGGCCAAGAACCTGAACTCGGATGTGTACGCGTACGAGGTCGAGGTGAAGGGCGTGGGCGATACGCAGGATCTCAGCTTCATCCACTACGCGCATATCAGCATGTCAAACGGTGCGAAGGATTCGACCACGCCGCCCGTCGAGATCGTCGACTACGAGCGTCCTGCCGACTACGTCGCAAGCCCGGTCATCACCGCCCCCACGCTCACTCCCGTCAATGTTTCATCGGTGTGGAAGTCCGACCAAGTCGTCATCACCCTCGTGCTCGCGGGCATCTTCCCCGAGCAGGGCTGGCAAGCGGACGTCACCATCCACATGAGCGGCAAGGTCTCGTACAAGTTCTAATTCAGACGCGCTCCAAGCCGCTTGCACTGGTTCGTGCGACCGGGCACTCTCCGAATGTGCAAAACAATTTGGAGGACGCATGATCGGCATCATCGGCGGCACGGGGCTCGGCGAATCGCTGGGTGCGCTCGGAGCAGGGCAAAGCCACGCGATCGAAACGCCGTTCGGCATGCCGTCAGGGCCGGTTGTGGTCACCCAAGTTGCGGGCGTGCCGGTGGCGCTGCTTTCCCGCCACGGCGAAGGCCACCTCCTGAGCCCGTCATCGGTCCCCTATCGCGCCAATATCTACGCCCTGAAATCGCTGGGCGTGACGCATATCCTGGCCAGCGCCGCCGTCGGAAGCCTGCGCGAGCAGATTGCGCCGCGCGATCTCGTTCTGCCGGACCAGGTGATCGACAAGACCTTCTGTCGGCCGAATTCGTTCTTTGACGGAATGGTGGCGCACGTCGAGATGGCCACGCCGTTTTGCCCGAGCCTTCGCCACGTGCTTTCGAAGGTTGGCGCCGCTTTGCCGATCAAGCTGCACTCGCGTGCCACGTACGTGTGCATGGAAGGACCGCACTTCTCGACGCGCGCCGAGAGCGACATGCACCGAGCGTGGGGCGCCGATCTCATCGGCATGACCCTCATGCCCGAGGCGAAGCTCGCCCGTGAAGCCGATATTTGCTACGCCGCGGTCGCGCTGGCCACCGACTACGATTGCTGGCGCAAGAGGCCGCATGAAGACGACGAAAAGGACGGGGACAAGCTGCGCCTCCTGGAAGAAATCATCGGCAACCTGAAGGCGGCCACGCAAAATGCGCTTTCGCTCATCGGAAAGGCGCTGCCCGCGCTGGCTGCGCAAGCGGAGAAGCCGTGCGACTGCCAATCCGCGCTCAAGCTCGGTATCTGGAGCGACAAGCGCAGGATCGCCGACGACGTGAAAGAGCGCCTCGGACTCATCATCGGAAAGTACATGGAGCAATGAAGGTTCGCGGTCAGCACTTTCGCACGATTTTCCCGGTCGAGGGCGCGGCCGTCGACGTCATCGATCAGACGCGGCTGCCGCACGAATTCGCGCTGGTGCGCCTGCGCAC
>CAZTTW010000249.1:0-6715 GCA_964616265.1 uncultured Myxococcales bacterium
GCCTTGCGTCCCACGTCGCGCGCCATGCGCGCCATCTTCTGGAACACGCCGGACACCGGCAGCATGCGCATGCGCATGCCCACGTCCTGCAAGTCGTGCGTGACCTTCTCCAATTGCGACAGGCAATTGCGCACGCGCGCCGAGGCTGAATGCGCGATCTCGGGCGCTCCCACCACCATGGCCTCCACCACCACCAGCTCGCCAATCATCTCGACCAAGCGATCCACTCGCTCCAAGTCGACTTTGATGGTGGCGCGTAACTTGGTATCCCCACCGCTTTCACTGCCCGGCGCTTTGGTCGGTGCTGGGGCCGCCGCGGTGGCTTCAGCGGCGATACTCTGAGAGGATTCTACAGGAGGAGCCTCGTCGGGCGGAGGCGACGGCCCAGGCAGCCGGACATCCTCGTTCACTGACTCCAGGTGGTCGCGCTCTTCCGCCTTGCGCGAGCCGCCCTCGAAAGTCGGATCGAGCGCGGCCTGCAGGCGTGCCACCAAGGTCGGGATATCCTGCGCGGTGATGAATTCCTGGCTGGCCTCCACGGCCGCGGCAAGCTCGGCCAGGATCTTTCGCATCATCGCCGTGGCATCGAAGACCAAATCGAGACGCGCGCCAATGAGCGGGTACAGGCCTTCACGGCAGCCGTTGAGCAGCGATTCCGTCGTGTGTGCCAGCGATTGAATATCGAACAGCTCCAGGAATCCAGCGACGCCCTTGATGGTGTGGAAGACCCGGAACAGACCATTGATGGAATCTGCGCTGGCTTCGCTATCCTCGATCGTCATCAAGATTTGGTCGGCGCGCGAAAGCCCTTCCTCGCTTTCGGAAAGGAACTCGCCGATGAGCGCGATGGTGTCCGCGTCGCGCTGCTTGGTGCCGGCGAAAGACTGCGCCCCGCTGGGTGCCGAGCCAATTTGCTTGAGATTCGCCTGGTTGAATCTGCAGGACGCTGCCCGCGCCGCGTGGCAACGGGCCAGCTGCTTTTGCGCCTCGTCCACGGCCTCGGCAACATGCTGGAGATCGGTCGCGCTGGGATGGCCGGCGAGCGCACGGCCCAGCGTCGAGAGATCGCCGAGCGCATCCGCAACGGGCTCGAGTAACTCCTGGCTTTTGGCACTCTGCTCAATCTCGTCCAGCAAGCGGCGAACCAGGG
This sequence comes from uncultured Myxococcales bacterium, assembly GCA_964616265.1. Taxonomy (GTDB): domain Bacteria; phylum Myxococcota_A; class Polyangia; order Fen-1088; family Fen-1088; genus Fen-1118. The sequence continues at coordinate 1,151 of CAZTTW010000249.1, forward strand.
CCACGGACTCGGCGTCATCGGCTTCGGCTGCCACGATGGCACCGGCCAATTCCTCGATCTTCAGCTTGACCTTACAACCGTCCATTACACCCACCTGCTCCCTTGAGGAGTGGTTCCGTAGTCTTCCTGGGTAATGGCGCTTTTTGCTTGGTCCCGATGATCGCACATGACCGTTCGCTCTCTTGCGCTCGTGCTTCGATGAGCGTTGACTTCATCGGCCCTGCAATTGGAAAACTTTAGAGACACAATCACCGTGTCGTTCGCATGCTCGACTGTGGCCGCCCCAAGACGGCCGACAATTACAGTTTTACAGCTCTTAAATGCTGACTAACTCTGTGTGAATATGTTCTGCGCCCGCCGCCGACTTTGGCTGCGACGGCTCCGACGACGCCCCTCGAACGCACTTTCGCGGCTGGGTCCGGGGCGTGATGGCGGTTCGACGAGTTGCACTCTGCCCGGAGGTGTTGCATGATGACCCGTCGCGATTGGCGTCATGGCGCATCGCGCGCCATATCCTATGAAAGTGCTTCTTGTCGACGACGATCCGCAGATCCTCAACGCGACAGCAGCGTGTATCCCGCTTTTGCGCGCGAACTGGGAGGTGATCGTCGCAAGCGACGGGCTAGAGGCTCTTCAACTTCTGCGTGACGGCCACGTCGACATCTTGGTCGCCGACATTCAGATGCCCGCCATGGACGGGCTGTCCTTGCTGGCCGAAATACGCAAAGACGAGCGTCTTGCCAGCTTGCCGATGATCCTGGCCTCCGGTCGCGTCGACCGCGCGAGCATGCGCAGTGGAATGTCGTCCGGAGCCGACGATTACCTCACCAAACCCTATTCGGTCCACGAGCTGATCGCGGCCATCGAAGCGCGGCTGCGACGTGTGCAAGATGCGTCTCAAGAAGCATCGGCGATGCGTGACCGCCTGCGGGCCGTGCTTACGGAGCGTGAGCTGGAAGTGCTGGGGCTGATAGGTCGCGGTCTCGTGACCAAGGATATCGCCCAAAATCTGGGCCTGAGCCCGGCCACCGTCAGCGTTCATCGCGCGAACATCATGCAGAAGCTCGGCTTGCACAACTCGGCGGCGCTGGCCGCGCTGGCCGTTCAGGCGAAGCTGATCTAATCAATCCAGGGTATTCAGCCAAGGCACGAAACAGTCGCAGGAAACAGACGCTGATTAGCGGGAAGACAGCTGCGCAATGCAAAGGAAGATGAGCGGCAACACAGTAATCGCCCACAATCAGAGCGGCGAAGTAGAGATGGTAGGCGGCTCAGGTATTCCCGACCAAGATCCTCTGCCCGGTCCGCTCTCAGACGCTTTGCCGGTAGGCCTTCTTGTTCTCGATCACGCTGGCCACGTTCTTGTCGCCAATCGCATGGCCGAAACTTTTTTGGGCGTTCGAGCAAGCGAGATGCACGGTCGCATGGCGATTCGGGCCGCGTTCGACGTCGTCCGTCGGCCGCGCAGCTCGGTGCCTTTTCGCGACGTCGAACTGGCGCAACTTGCTCGGCTTGGCCAGGACGAGAAGCCGGGCGAAATGGTGCTGGAGCGGCTCGATGGAAGTCAGGTCTGGCTCAACCTGCGGGCGACGTCGCTTCCGCAAAGTCGCGTCGCGATCACACTGGAGGACATCGGATCTCGGATTCGCCATGCCGCTGCGCTGGAAGCCCACACTCGTCTGGTGGAGCAAGCCGACGACCTCGGCCTCGAGAAGCTACTCTGTGCGAGCCTCGACGAACTGCAGGCATTGACCGGAAGCGCGGTGGGCGCATTCTCGTTTCTCGACGAGGACGAAAGGTGCATCCGGCCGCAGGCCTGGAGCACGCAAGTCGAGGCGCACGGCTACGGAGGTAAAGGCTCGCCTCTGCTGCTTACCTTGCAGGGCGCGTGGGCCGAGGCTGTGAAGCGGCGGCGTGCGGTGGTCCACAACGAGCCATCGACATCCGCGAATGCCTGGCCGTTTCCCCACGGCAGTGTGCCGGTCGGAAGGGAGCTGGTTGTCCCGGTGGTGCGCAAGGGGAAGGTTCGCGCGGTGGTCGGGTTGGCGAACAAACCGAGCTGTTACGACGAAGCTGACAACCGCATGGTCGAACGGCTCGCCAGTCTGTCGTGGGAGCTGGCTTCGCTCAAGCTGGCGAAGGCGGATGCCGAGCGGCGCGCGGAGCAGATCCAGAAGGTTGCGGCGAGTACGCCCGGCTTGGTCGGCATGCTCCGCATGGATCGCGACGGACGGGCCACCTTGCATCACGTGTCCCCGGTTGATGACGATTTCTACGGCGTGCCGGCGTCCGGCTTGGCTACCGATTTATCAGGGTTCGTCACGCGCATCCATCCCGACGATATCGAGCGCTTGAGGCAAGCCCTAGCAGTGTCGTCGGAAGGGCTCGCGCCTTACCACCAGCGATGGCGCTTTCAGCATTCGAGCAAGGGGTGGCGATGGCATGAGTCCTGGGCCGTTCCGCAACGCGAGCCGGACGGTAGCACCCTTTGGTATGGCTTCCTGATGGACGTCACGGCCCAGGCCGACGTCGAAGCCGTGGCCGCAGAGAATATGGCCCGCTTCGAAGGAGCCTTCGAGCACGCGCCAATCGGCATCGTACTCACCCGTCTCGATTTCAAACTGGCGAAGGTGAATCAGGCGTTTTGCGACATGCTCGGTTTCAGCAAGGATGAGTTGCTCGATGTCGAGATCTTGTCCTTGACTCACCCCGATGATCGGCGACTCACCCTCGAAGGGCGCCAGCTGGCCACGCACGCAGAAGACGGGAAAGCCACGCATCGCCTCGAGAAGCGCTACCGGCACAAGCATGGACACTGGATTTGGGTTCAGGTGGATTTTTCGCTGGTGCGTGATCGGAGCGGGAATCCGTCCCATTTCGTCAGCCAGGTCCACGACATCAGCCAGCGCAAGCGTGCCGAGCAGGAACGCAGCCTGACCATCGAGATCCTCGGCATTCTCAACCGCACCGACGATCCGATCACCGCGGCCAGACTTATTCTGACGGCGCTACGCGCGGCCTTGGAAGTGGATGCGGCCGTGATTCGCCTGGTGGAGAACGGCGACCTCGGCTACGCCGTTCACGAGGGATTTTCTCAGGAGTTCCTGGAAGCCGAACGCTGTCTTCACCCAGGCACCGATTGCGCCTGCCGCCGCGTGGCTCGCGGGCAAACCGACACGACGAGCGCGGTCTTCACGCCGAACGGCAGCGCTTGCATCGACAATTCTCCGGCCATGCTTCCCGAGCCGAGCAAGCGTGCTCAACGCCATTCGGCGCGCAACCCCTGCTTTCGGTTTGGGTACCAGTCCGTGCTCGTGGTTCCCGTCCGTTCCGGCGACCGCATCCTCGGCATTCTGCAGTTGAACGATCGTCGTCCGCAGGCTTTTTCGCCCGAGCAAATCTCGTTCCTCGAAGGCATCGCTCCAACGCTGGGCCTTGCCCTCGAACGCAAACAGGCCGCCGCCGAGCGGGAGGCGATGGCGCAAGCACTGCAGTCGAGCGAAGAACGCTTCGCTAAGGCCTTTCAGTCTGCTCCCATGCTGGGGGTCATCAGTCGGATGGTCGATGCCTCCATCATCGATGTGAACCAAGAGTTCTGTCGCGCGACCGGCTACCCGCGCGAACAGCTGCTCGGAACCACGCCGTTTGCGCTCGGTGCCATACAGCCGCGGAAGCGCCAGGAAGCCTTGCAAGCACTCCAGCGCGATAGTCATCTGCGCAACCATGAAGTCGCCCTGCGCTGCAAGGACGGAAGCCAAATCGACTGTCTCTTGTCCGCAGACCTCATCGACATTCAAGGCGAGAAGTTGCTCTTGTCCATGCTTGCGGATGTCACCGAAAGCAAACGGGCTCGGGCCGCCGAGTTGGAGAACACCGCCAGCCGGGCCAAGTTGGCGGCAGCTCTCGACAGCATGACCGACGCGGTCTTTATTTCGGACACCCAAGGGCACTTCATCGATTTCAACGACGCGTTCGCCGCCTTTCACAGGTTCAGCAACAAGCAAGAGTGCCTCCGTAGCTTCGCTGAGTTTCGGAGCATTCGCGAGCTGTTCTTTCCATCCGGCGCGCCGGTCCCGGTTGAACAATGGCCGGTTCAGTGTGCGCTGCGGGGCGAGTCCGGCACCAACGTCGAGTACCAAATACGTCGGAAAGACACCGGCGAGACATGGGTCGGCAGCTATAGCTATGCGCCAATTCGCAATTCGACCGACACCATCGCAGGCGCTGTAATCGTCGCACGTGATATCACCGAGCAAAAGCGTGCCGAGAAGGCGCTGCACGATCTCTCGGAACGACTCCATCAAATCAGTGAGGCAGCGAATGAGTGGATCTGGGAAGTCGATGCCCAAGGCCTCTACACGTACTCGAGCTCGGTGGTCGAGCATCTCCTTGGCTACAAGCCGGAGGAATTGGTGGGGCGGCACCACTACTACGACCTCTGGCCCGACCAGGATCGCGTCGCGCGCTTGCCGGCGGCAATGCAGAGGGTCAGCCGCAAGGAAGCGTTTTCGAACCTCCCCAACACCTGCCGACACAAGGATGGCCATCCAGTCCGGTTCGAAACCACGGGCTTTCCCGTGTTCGATGGATCGGGCACCCTGGTTGGCTATCGCGGCGCCAACCGCGACGTGACCGAGCGAGAAGAGGCAGAGGCGGCCCTCCGCGAGAGTGAAGTGCGTTTCCGGGAGCTGTTCGAGCATTCGCCGGTGGCCGTATGGGAAGAGGATCTTTCGGCGATCGCCGTCCGATTTTCCGAGCTACGTGCTCAAGGCGTCGCGGACTTGCGTGACTATTTGAGGAAGCATCCTGAAGAGATCGTCGACCTTGCCAAGGGCGTACGCATCCTCAAGGTCAACAATGCGAGCCTCAAGCTTCTGGGCGCGACCTCCCCGGAAGAGCTCTCGAGGAACTTTCTCACGTACCTCAATGAAGGCGCGCTGGCTGCCTTTGCCGAGAAGATGGCCGAACTTTTCGCGGGAAAGGCCAAGGTCGAAACGGAAACACCCCACCTCGATGCTCACGGTAACGTCCTCCACTTGCAGCTTCGCCTGTCTGTTCTGCCAGGTCACGCCAGCGATCTTTCCCGTGTTCTGGTGTCGTTCACCGACTTGACCGCGCGCAAGGCCGCCGAAGCAGAGCGCCACGAGCTGGAGCGCGAGGTGAATCACTTGCAGCGCTTGGAAAGTCTGGGACGGCTGGCCAGCGGCGTCTCGCACGACATGAACAATGTGCTTGGCGCGGTGATGGCAATCGGGTCTCTGCTGAAAGCAAGGCACAAGAACGATCCAGTCTTAAGCAAGGATGCCGATGCTCTATTGGATGCGGCGGTTCGCGGTCGCGATCTGGTCAAGGGGCTGCGGGATTTCAGCCGCAAACAATTGGAGTCCGCGCGCAAGCTCGACCTCAACGAGCTCGTGCAGCACGAAGCGGGTCTCCTCGAACGCACCACGCTCAAGCGAGTCTCTATCGGATGCGACTTGGCACCGAATCTGCCTCCTGTGTTTGGTGAAGCCAGCAGTATTCAAAACGCCCTCATGAATCTGTGTGTGAATGCGCTCGATGCCA
>CAZTTW010000250.1:0-3337 GCA_964616265.1 uncultured Myxococcales bacterium
TCGGCTCGCTCTTTGAATCGCGGATTGCGCGATCCGATGGCCTGAATGGCGACGCGGCGGTCGTCACCTTCGAGGAGCTTTGCCGAGCCATTGAGAACCAAGTTGCGCAGCTTGGGAAGGTCCTGCCCTTCGGCCAGCAATTGGACGCTGACGCGAGGATCTCGATCCAATTGGGTCACCTTGGCAGAGGAACCGCTGGTGGAGAAATAGAGCGATGCCCCTCGAACGGCCCATGAGCCGAGCGACCGGACGACAGGTCCATCCTCCGAGATCGTGGCTAGCGAGATGAAACGGACACCAGGTGTAAGGGATTCGATAAGCTCAGCGGTCAAATCTTTCAGCGTGGGCATGGGTGAGGTCCTTGTTGGCAGTGGATGGATAGCGCGGCAACGGTAGCAGCGATTGGGTTGTGCGAATGTTGAGCGGCGTGGCGCTGATGCGAAATCTGGGCCGCTTTCAAGCGAGCTTGTCGCATTCGTCGCACGGTGAGAAGACGGATGTCCACAAAAGTGGACTTCTGCTTGACCCTCTAGGAGGTGCCTGCCAAAGTGAATTGGTTGGAAAAGCAGGCTACCATTTCCGAGGAGAGCGGAACGCTGAAGTTCGATGGGGCGAATCTTTCCGAAGGACGGCGCCCGAGACTACTGCGCCTCGATGTTGACCGCGAGCCGTTCCGGCTGGAGATGGGGGGACAACTCGCAGAGCTTGACGTTGCTTTCGAGACCTTTGGAACCCTGTCCAGCAAGCGGAACAACGCGGTTCTGATCACGCATGCGTTGGCCGCCGATTCGCACGTTGCCGGTTCTCATGAGCCCGGCGAGCGTCGAGGTTGGTGGAACGAGGTCGTGGGGCCGGGTAAGCCCATCGATACTGACCGTTTCTTCGTGATTTGCCCGAACATTCTTGGCAGTTGCCACGGAACTACGGGTCCGTCGTCGACGAATCCCCTAACGGGGGCTCCCTACGGACCTCGCTTTCCGCGGATTGCCGTCGGTGACTGGGTGACGGTACACGGACGCCTTCTTGATGCACTGGGGATCGAACGCCTGTTCGCGGTGGCAGGAGGATCGCTCGGCGGCCAACAAGCTTTGGAGTTGGCCCTTCGATTTCCAGACCGGGTTTCCCGGGTGGTGGTCGTCGCGGCAGCTGCCCGGCTTTCGGCGCAGGGATTGGCGTTCAATGCGTGCGGCCGCACCGCCATCGTCAACGATCCGAATTTCAACGGAGGCGACTACTACGGTAAGGCCCATCCCACGAGCGGCCTGAGTGCTGCGCGGATGATGGCCAATATTACGTACTTGTCCGAGGAAGGGATGCGGGGCACGTTCGGCCGCCGGCTTCGAGAGTCGCAGGGGGCTGCGGCCAGGGACGCGTTGGAGGCCGAATTTGCAGTTGAGGAGTACGTCGCGGAGCAAGGCCGGCGGTTTGCGGCAGAATTTGATGCCAATAGCTACTTAGCAATCTCCCGCGCCATGGACCACTACGATGCCGCGGTTTGGGGCGGGGGCGATTTACTCAAAGCATGCGAACGAATAGAGGCCAGTGTCCTGTTGTTGTCGTTCGATAGCGATTGGCTCTATCCACCCAAAGACTGCCGGGAGCTGGCGCTGGCGCTCATTCGGGCCGGAAAGAGAGTTCACCACGCGAACATCCCTTCAGCGCATGGCCATGACTCGTTCTTGCTTGGGTCGCCGATGATGAATAGCTTCATTCATGCCTTTCTCGATGGATAGTCCCATGCCTCGCATCGACGATCCCCGCATCGATTCCGAACTTCTCGAACGTCGCGACATCGACCGGCTGCCACCTGGCCTTTTCGAGTGGCGCGTGGCCGAGGTGGTGAGCATTGCCAGTAGGCGGGTCGGTCGTGGCCAACAGGAGCCTCGGGTGCCCTCGCGCTGGCAGGACGAAATCATCGTAAACGAAATTTCGCAGGGAGCCAGCGTGCTTGACCTAGGGTGCGGCGATGGCGAGCTGCTCGAACGCTTGGAAAATGGACGCGGGGTGCGTGGCCAAGGCGTGGAGATCGATCTCGACATAGTCTTGAAAGCGGTCCGTCGTGGCGTGTCGGTCCTGCACGCGGACTTGGGGGAAGGCCTTCATTGGTTCCCGGACCACAGCTTCGACTACGTGGTGTTGGAAGAAACCCTGCAGACGCTGCAGAACCCGAAGGTCGTCTTGTCCGAACTGTTGCGGGTCGGGCGCCGAGGTATTGTCTCGTTCCCGAATTTTGCCTACTGGCGGGTGATCGTCGATTTGGTTGCGCACGGCCGAATGCCGGTAACCTCGCGCTTACCGTTTCCTTGGTACGCCTCGGAGAACATCCACCCGCTTAGTCTGCAGGACATGCTCGACTGGGCTGAAGCCTCGGGCATGCGCGTGGTTTCAGGACACAGTCACGCGGATGGGGCCGTTCGACCGCTGCGACCCGAGGACAATCTGCATGCCGAGGAAGTGCTCCTGGTCCTGGAACGAAAGTAGCGCGGAGATTTCGACATGTTCGCGCCTAGCGGATGGCAATCAAGCTGGCATAGGTCAGCTGGCCGTAGAACGTGCCCTGATCGACACGCCGACGGGCTTCGGTTTTGAGGGCATCCGCCAACTCCCGTCCGATGATCCCGGTGAGAGCCAGCGCATCGGCGCCTAGATCGACGACCGTGAGCAGATAGGCGGCATCAGAAACACCGTGATAGCTATGCGTTCGGAAACTGCGCACCTTGAATCCCGCTCGATTCACGCTTGGTGCTAGTTTTCGGGCCAGGAAGGGGTCATGGACGATCGCCTCGACACAAGCGGCGATACAGGATTGCAAGGGATCGTTGGGTTGACTGGCGACGCTGGTGGACGCGTAATCCGCATCGAAGATGGCAAGGGTTCCACGAGGGCGCAAGACCCGACGGGCCTCCGCTAGGGCGACATCCAGCTCGGGAACATGGCAGAGGGTGGTGTGAAAGACGAGCGCATCGACGCTCTCTTCTGCCAGTGGCAATTGTCGCGCATCGCCTTCGGCAAAGCTTAGGTTCGGAAGCCCTTGCCCGAGCTGCGCGGCGCGACCAATGAAGAATGAAGACGGATCGATTCCCAAGACACGGCACGTGGGGAAAGTCTCGGCTAATGTCCGTGCTACCGCGCCCGTTCCACATCCGACCTCGACAACCAAGTCCCCGGTTGAAACGTCGATGGTCGACAGGTAGTCGGCACGCATGGCAGCCTGCTGCGGATCGGCTGCTCTGATTTCCAGGACTCTAGCGATGTTGCTGAGCGATTCCGCAGGGGCTTCGAGGATGCTCGCGTAGATATCAGGCATAGGACCGATGTCTCATAAACGAGACGGCTC
>CAZTTW010000250.1:3437-6689 GCA_964616265.1 uncultured Myxococcales bacterium
AATCCAATCCATTTGAAAACCTCAAGCCAGGAGTCGAGTCCGTGTCCTATTTCAACCCCGTCAAGTCGTGGCTAGCGAGCATGGTTTTTGTCGCTTCCCTATCCTTAGGATCGTCGGCAGTTGCAGGAGAGGCCGAGTCTGAGAAGTCCCCAGTCCCGGCAGCCCCGCCGACATCGCTGGCTGAGGCGGCAGTGCCGGCCTCGCCGCAATCGCAGCTTGCGCCAGCGCAGGTCGCACCAGTTGTGGCGAGCGAGCCTGCTGCGCCCTTGATCTCGAAGGAGTTGGCCCAACAGCTTGCTCAGTCGGGCTTCGCGGATGCAGGCCAGGGAGGCTTTTCCATTCGATCGGCGGACAAGTCGGCGCAACTTCGCTTTCACCTGCAGGTGCAAGCGGACGGGCGCTTCTGGAAGGGGACGACGCCGCCCAAGGGCTCGGAAACCTTCTTCCTGCGCCGGGCAATTCCGTGGATCGACGGATCGCTCCCCGGTGGCATCAGCTTTTTGGTGGCGCCTGACTTCGCCCAAATCCCCACCACGAACACGGCCGCACAGGGCAATGCCGCCATCAACCTGCCTGACGCCTATTTGCAGCTGAAGATCGTCGATGAGCTTCAGTTCCGATTCGGAAAGTTCCGGGCGCCAATTGGTCTCGAACGGCTCCAGCCCACCGGGCAGCTGTTCTTCAACGAATTCGCCCTCGCGACCGAGCTAACGCCTCTGCGTGACCTGGGTGCGCAAGTCCAGGGCGAGATCGCGGGTGGCTACGTAGGCTATGCAGGCGGCGTGTTCAACGGTGCGGTTGACAACGCCTACACGGACATTGATCCCAGCCGGTACAAGGATGGCGAGGGGCTCGTTTATGTCAAGCCGTTCGGGTCCGCGAGCCCTGACCTTTTCCAGTATGCGGTGCTTGGCGTCGCGGGAACGGCGGGGCGCCGCCAGGGCGGGCCACAGCCCTCTGGTCAGTCCACCAATCTGCCTACCTACAAGTCGCCCGGAGGTTCGGCGATCTTCTCTTACAAGACAGGTGCTACACCGGACTTGACCAATACCGCCATTGCTTCAGGACAACAGCGACGGCTCAACGTTCACGGATACTATTCGATTGGTCCGGCAGGGCTCTTGGCCGAGTACATCTATTCGCAACAGCGGGTCGGGTTCAACGGAAACAACCTCACGCTTGGAAATCAAGGCTGGACTGCCGAAGCTTCGGTGTTTCTCTTCGGCGGCAAAGCGTCCTATTCGGCTGCTGCGATCAGTTCGCCCTTCGACTTGAAGGCCGGCACGTACGGCGCACTCGAATTGGTCGGCCGTGTGTCGCAACTGAAGTTCGACGATGCCGCCTTCGGCGCAAAGGCCGACACGACCAAGCCCGTCGACGAGACCGCCTCCGTGAAGAAGGCGACGGAGATCGCTGCCGGCCTTAGCTACTACTGGAATCGCAACGTTCGTATCCTCGCCAGCTACAACCATACCTCGTACAAGGCAGGCGCTGCCGGGGGCAGTGATCGCGTCGCAGAAAACCTGCTCACGGGACGTGTTCAGCTCAACTACTAACTAGAAAGAGAAGGGACCAAGATGTCTGGCCAACGACAATTCTCCATTGGTTCAGCACGGCGGCACTCCGAATGGTTGCCGACTAACGCGGCGATAGCTGCGGGACTGTGTTTGATGCTGGCGTTGGGGGCGACGGGGTGCAAGAAGAAGGTTGTTCCCAAACCCCTCGTCGCGTTGAAGGTCGGACATCTTCCTGTTACGGGCCACGCGAAGTTCTTTGTCGGTGTGGAAGAAAAGTTCTTCGAGCAGGAAGGCCTGAACGTTCAGCTCGTCGAGTTCTCAAACTCCGCGGATGGCCTGGCCGCATTGCGGGCAGGACAGCTTGATTTAGGGGCCTTCGGCACGACGGCACCGCTGGTTCACATCTCGAAGGGGGCCGACTTGCGAATCATCGGCGGCGTGATGGGCGAGGACGCAGCTATCATCACCACCAAAGAAAATGCCGCGCAGGTGAAGACCGTCGCTGACCTCAAGGGAAAGAAGGTGGCCACCGTTCGCCTGGCTACAGGCGATGCGGTTTTGCGCGGAGCCCTGACGAAGGTGGGACTCGATTGGAAGAAAGATCTGGAGATCTTCGAGGTCAAGAATCCGCCCGCCGTTATCGAAGCTGTCAAGAGTGGGCAGGTCGAAGCGGGCGTTGTCTGGGGACCTCACGATCTGCGGGCGGAAGAGCAGGGCCTCACCGTCGTGATACGTAGCAAAGATCTGGCCCCTGGGCATCCGTGCTGCCGTCTGACGGTGAACCACAAGGACTTCGAGGCAAGGCCCGAGGTATGGCAACACTTTATCCGGGCAATTCTCAAAGCCGAGCGGTTCAGCAAGACGAATCAAGAAGCAACCATTCGTGACATCATCAAGTACGTCAAGATCGATGCCGAGCTAGCGAAAAAGGCATTCTACTCTCCCAATCTCGACCAATCCTCGGATCCTAATCGCGTAGCAATCGAAGAGTTCTGGTCGACGATGAAATCGAGCAAGTTCATCGAAAGTGACTCGCCGATCGCACCGTTTGTGGACGGGAGCGGCTACGTGGCAGCTCTCGACAGTCTTGAGAAGGAAGAGCCCCAGGATCCGTACTGGAAGAATCTTCGCGCGGTCTACCAGTCGAGAAACTGATGAACGGAAGTGGTGGCCCGGTTGCGACCTCAGCACTGGAGTTGCAGTCCGTCTCTTTCGGTTACAGTGGCACGGCGGTGCTTGAGAATCTGTCACTTTCGGTAGCACAGGGGGAATTCGTATCCCTGGTCGGACCAAGTGGTTCAGGCAAGAGCACCGTCTTGCGCCTTCTGGCAGGGCTGGAAAGACCAGGAAAAGGGCGGATTCGTCATCATGGGGCGGACATCGTCGGGCCGGGGATCGATCGCGGTGTGGTGTTTCAAGACTATTCGTTGTTTCCCTGGATGAGTCTCGCCGAGAATCTCGTCCTTGCCATCGGCAAGGCGCACCCAGACCTGGGCAAGGAACGCAGGCGTGAGTTGGCTGATGAGTACTTGGAGCTGGTTGGCTTGGGCGAGGCCCGGAAGAAGTACCCTCAGGAATTGTCGGGCGGGATGTGCCAGCGTGGAGCGATCGCTCGGGTGCTTGCCATGGGGGCTCCGATATTACTGATGGACGAGCCCTTTGGCGCCCTTGATCCGGTGAATAGAACTCGCCTTCAGGATTTGCTGCTCGAAGTGTGGAGCTCGACCCGGCCTGC
>CAZTTW010000251.1:0-6671 GCA_964616265.1 uncultured Myxococcales bacterium
AGGGCGCGAAGGTCGAGCGGCAGGGCGATCAACTCGTCGTGAAGTTCAACTCGGCGATTTTGTTCGACACCGGAAAGGCGAAGCTCAAGCCCGCCTCGACGAAAGATCTGACGGAGTTTGCCAAGGTGCTCAGGGAATACAAAGACACCGATCTGGTCATCGAGGGACACACGGACAACAAAGGCAAGAAGGCTACGAACAAGAAGCTCTCGCTCGCACGCGCCAACTCGGTCATCGCCTTGCTCGGATCGCAAGGAGTAGCGCGAAATCGCATGACTCCGCAGGGCTACGCCGACGATCGTCCTGTCGCGCCGAACACCAGCGAAGGTGGGCGTGCGCAGAATCGTCGCGTGCAGATTCAGATCACCGCCAATCAGCAGCTTCAGCAGCAAGCGGCGGCTCAGCGCTAGAATGATGTCTTTTCATCACAAGAGCGACCTTGAGCGAGTTGCGCGCCGGGCGCTTCGCGATCGCGACCTACTCGACTCGTTCGACGACGCCTGCCTGGGTCAGCTCGAAAACATCGTCGGCCCGGCGAGTGAATCGGGCGCCGACATTCGCGATCTTCGTGGCTTGCCGTGGTGTTCGATCGACAACGACGAGTCCAAAGACCTGGATCAGCTTTCCGCCGCGTTGCTTTCTCCCGATGGTTCCGTTCGAGTCTTCGTGGCAATCGCGGATGTCGACGCTCTCGTCGGTCGAAGCACGCCGCTTGATGCGCATGCCGGCCACAACACGGCATCGGTTTATGCCGCCGGGCACGTCTTTCCGATGGTGCCAGAAAAGCTGTCTACCGACTACACGTCCCTCGGTGCCGACGTGGACCGCATCAGCGTGATCGTCGAATTCGTGGTGCGCGAAGAAGGTGCGCTGGCAGAAAGTGAAATCAGTCGTGGTGTGGTTCGCAACCACGCCAAGCTGACCTACAACGACGTCGGGGCGTGGATCGAGGGTTCAGGTCCCCTGCCTACCGCGGTGGCCGCGGTGCCGGACATGGACGGCCAGCTTCGCCTGCAAGCCTCGGTGGCGGCACGATTGCGCAAACAGCGCCATGAGCGGGGCGCTCTCGATTTCTCGTCGCGGGAAGCTCGCCCGGTTTTTCGCAATGGTGCGGTCGTCGGGATGCAGGCCGAAAAGCCGAATCGCGCGAAAGAGCTGATCGAAGAACTGATGATCGCCAGCAACGGAATCGCCGCGCGATTCCTGGATGCGAAAAGTCGGCCGGGGTTGCGCCGCGTGGTTCGTTCGCCGGAACGATGGGCGAAGATCGTCGGGGTCGCCGCCCAACTGGGCGAGTCGTTGCCCGGCCAGCCTTCGGCTCGAGCGCTTGAGGCGTTCTTGGCCAAGCAGCGGGTTGCAGATCCGCTGCGCTTTCCCGACCTTTCGCTGGTCATTATCAAACTGATGGGAGCGGGGGAGTACGTCGCCGAGCTGCCGGGCGATGCTCACACGGGTCACTTCGGTCTTTCGGTGAAGGACTACACGCACGCAACGGCGCCCAACCGGAGATTTTCCGATCTCGTGACCCAACGGTTACTCAAGGCCGCATTGGCAGATGTTCCGTCGCCGTACGGCATCGCCGAGCTCTCCGCGATTGCGAGTCACTGCACGGCCCAAGAATCGGCCATCGCCAAGGTCGAGCGCCAGGTGCACAAGTCTGCCGCGGTGCTGGTGCTCGAGAATCGCGTGGGCGAGTCTTTCGACGGCGTGGTGACAGGCGCGGCTGACAAAGGCACGTGGGTTCGCCTCTTCGAGCCGCCCGTGGAAGGTCGGATCGTGCAGGGGATGTTTGGCTTGCAGGTCGGCGACGGCGTTCGGGTGAAACTTCTCGACACCAACTTCGAACGTGGCTATCTCGACTTCGCACGCGCCTAGGCGGTCACCGCGCTGTCAGGTTTACTTTTCGCAAAGGTGGTAGCATCCGTCCCCTCAACCTAGCTAGGAGGGCGCCGTGATGAGTGATGTGACCAGCAATCCCTACGAAGCACCCAAGGCTGATGTGAATGCGCAGGCTTTCGCGCCGGGACCCGCCGGTTCCGTCGAGGACGCCGTGGCGGGCCGTTACGATTTTGAAATCGGGCAGGTAATGAGCGAGGCCTGGGATCTCACACGTGGGATGAAGGCGTCGTTCTGGGGCGCGGGCGTCATCGTGTACGCGATCGTGATTGGATTCGCATTGGCGGCCGGGGCCGTCTCCGGTAAGAGCCTGGCGCTGCGTGGGATCACGAACCTCGCCGCAGGAGCGATCAGCCCGGTTCTGATGATGGGCATCATCCTCATGGGCATCCGGCGCGCCGCCCACCTTCCCATCAGTGCGGGCACGGCGTTCAGCTGTTTTGACCGGGCCGTGACTGCCATCGTGGCCGGTTTCCTGACCACGCTGCTCACCTACATCGGGCTTTTCCTTCTCGTCATTCCGGGTGTCTACCTGGCAATCGCGTACATGATGACGATCCCCCTCATCGCCGATCGCCGCTTTTCGCCCTGGCAGGCCATGGAGACCTCGCGCAGGGCCGTTGGCAAGCGGTGGTTCAAGTTCTTCGGATTGCTCATTGCGATGGGGCTCGTGATCCTCGCCAGCGCCATTCCACTCGGCATCGGGCTCATTTGGACGGCACCGTGGTCCGTGAATGTGTTCGGCGTCACATACCGCCGCATGTTCGGAGTGGCGCAGACAGCCTAATCCGCGTCGCCGCGACACTCCTTGTAAGGTTCTCCCGCCGCCCGGGACAGGACCAGCGTATGTCGAAGGGACAGCTTCAAAACAGCGGCGAGCTGCCGGTCATCCGAGACGAGGTCGATCTCCGCGATCCCGAGCTTCTCTTCGACCACCTCTACGAAAGCTACGAGCCGATGGTCGAACGCTGGGTTCGACGGCTTTGCGGACCCAGCGCCGACGTCGAAGATCTGATTCACGATGTGTTCGTGGTGGCGCTTCGCAAACGGCGCGAGTTTCGTGGCGACGCCAAGGTCTCGACCTGGCTTTTTCGAATCACCGAGCTCGTGGTGCGCAAACGGCGTTTTCGCCGCAAGCTGCGCCAGTATCTCGACGTGCTTCATCGTGGGCACGAAGAGGCGACGGCGCCGCCCAGCCCAACGCCGCTCGAGGCCTTGGAGGAGCGGCAACGGTGCGCGCGCCTCTACGCTGCTCTCGACCGGCTGCCCGACAAGTATCGGACGGCCATCGTCCTGTGCGATATCGAGAGTATCGGCGCGGAGGAAGCCGGGTTGCTGCTCGGCTTGACAGCCAATGCCGTGTGGGTTCGCGTCCACCGTGGGCGGGCGATGCTGCTCGAGCAGCTGACTCGTAGCGAGCAGAGGGCCGAGGGATGAGGATCTCCAAGCCGTCAGCGTCATCCTCGCGGTCAGCGGATGAAATTCGCGCTCGTTATTTAGGCGAGATAGCGCCATTGCTCGACGCCGCCCGACGCCTCGACAGTCTGTCGCCCGAGCGCAAGCGGCTGGTGCGACGGCGGATCCTGCGCACGACGTTCGGCACAGCTCGGCTGGTGCTTCGAATGCGGCCTGCGGCAGTCGCGATCGCTCTGGCAGCGCTGGTGGTGGGGGGGGCCGCGTTTGCTGCGGCCGAGCGCTTCGGCCTCATCCCCGGAATCGGCAAGACGCCTCGGTCGGACAATGATGCACCGACGAATCGTCCGCACGCGGCACGATCTGATAAACGGCGAGGTTCGGCGACCCTGCCGTCTTTCGGTTCCCAGCTTTCCGCAAGCGTAGTAATATTACCCGAGATTCCCGACCCGCTTCTGCTTGCTCTGCCGAGCGCCAGCACCTTCGGCTGGCGAGTGCTTGGTGAAAGCGCTGCAGCAGGTGCGAGCGTCGCCCCGGCGGCGAGGCCGCAGCAGGTCGCGATCGGTGTTCACGCTAGCGAGCCTACCCGTTCGATTTTGCGCCGCCGGATCGCCTATGCCGTGCCCGTTCCGGTGACGTCCGCGCCGCCGCACGATGTCTTCATCCCACCGTCGAGTGTGCCGACCTTGCCGCAGGTCGACTGGGCTGCCACGGCTGCGGCCCCGCCCGTGGTGCCACCCTCTGCTCCGCCGCCGCCCGCGACGCTTGCGCCGCCGCCCGCCCGACCGGCTGGGCTCGCCAAAGACGACCTGCGGCCCCTGCCAAGCGATACCGTGCTCTTCGGGCAAGCCATGCGCAAGCTGCGCGCCGAACACAACCCGTCTGGCGCACTGGTCGCGTTGCAGGAACATGCGCATGCCTACCCACGCAGCAGTCTCTCCGCCGAACGCAGCGTCTTGGAAGTCGAATCGCTCCTTGCGCTTCACCGCGCTCGAGACGCTCTGTCTCGACTCGATGCCATGTCTCTCGACGAGCTTCCTCGCGCGGGTGAGCGCTTGGTAGTTCGAGGCGAGTTGCGAGCCGGGGCTGGGCGGTGGCCGGAGGCAAGCGAGGATTTCGACCGCGCGCTATCCCGGGTTTCGGGCTCGCCCGCCTGGTACGAGCGCGCCTTGTGGGGGCGTGCGGTGGCGCGCCTTCGTTGCGGGGAACGCGAAGCCGGCCTGGCGGATGTAGAGAGTTACCGCGACCGCTATCCGAACGGTCGTTTTGCAGCGGAGGCTGCGCGATTCCTCGTTCGCCGATGAGGGGCGTTTGCCTCTTCGTCCTGGCGCTGGCGATTCCCTCGAGCGCGAGGGCGGCGGCGCGCGTATCGAGCAATTCCGAATGCCCATCCGCCGATACGGTTCGTGCGCGCTTGCTCGGTCTTCTCCCTGCCGGCGGCCCCGAAAAGGCGTCTGCGCGCGTGTACAGCGACGGCCAGACCATGCGCATCGATCTGTCGACGTCGGGCGAAGAAACCCAGCAACGCAGACTGCCCGTGGGGAGCGACGGAGACTGTAACGCTCGCGCCGAGCTCGCCGCGTACGTGATCGCCGCGTGGCTCGACGCCATGCCCGTGGGCACGGTCAAGGCCCCGGGGATTCCGCCGCGCGAACGCCGGCCCTTGGAATCGTCGGGTGGCGGGTATTTCGACGACCCGGATGCCGAGCACTTGTCGATCAATCCAAGAACGATGCTCGGAGCAGGCGTTCTCGGCACAAGCGACAGCCTGGGACCGACTGTGGGCGCACTCGTCTTGATCGGGATGCCGAGCCTGGTGGAACAAACCGGTTGGTCGTTCGAGTCGTCGCTCACATCGTCGCGGCAGCTTTCGGTTGGCCAGGGGACGGCGACCCTGCGGCGGCCGACTTTCACGCTCGGTCTGACCACGGACTTCTACCGAAGTCGTTGGGCGATCCGCGGCCAGCTTGGCGCCAGCCTGGGCGTCTTGATGGTGCGCAGTTCCGGCTACATCGGCAACACGTCGGGATCGTCGGTCATGTGGGGCCTCGACGTTGGGCTTACGGTGGTTCGGCGCTGGCAGCGGAATGAAGGGTGGGTGCTGTTCGCGGCGACGGCGTGGCCGCAGGGCCGGAGCATCGTCACTCGGCTAACTGAACCCGGCACACGCCTGTCGAAGGAATTGCCGAGTTGGGAGTTTCGATTGGTGCTGGGCTATTCCCTTGCCGTCTTGTGAAAAACTATTCTCGTAAGGTCGCACTTCTTCGAAGGACAAGCTTGAACATGAGAAACGCTGGACGAAACGCACTGCTCTTGAGCTTGGCGGCAGTCGCAGGAGCCTGCGGAAGCGATCCCTACGTTGGTGAGACAGTGGCTTCCTCCCAGAGTGACGCCGCCCTGCTGACTCAGACAGATGCGGCCGGGGTTGACCTTCGTGGCTCAGGCGATGCTGGGGACGACGGCACTCTCTCCATCGGCATCTATCAGATTGCTATCGCGGGCCCGCGCCTGCTCGATCTCGTCTTCATGATTGACAATTCACCGTCCATGGCGCCCAAGCAACAGAAGCTGCTCACGCAGTTCCCTCGCTTGATTGAAGCCCTCAAAGACCCGACGGATGGATCGTTGCCGGACTTGCGCGTTGCCATCGTTGACAGCGATCTCGGTACTGGCGGAGGCTACTCGAGTGGCTCGTGCGGCCCAAAGACCCTGGCGGATGGGACGATGAGCAACTACGGCGATCTGGGTCGATTCCAGATGATCAGCGCCACGTCATGCGGCGTAACTTCAGCGGACAGCCTCTTTCTCGAGTACAAGGCAGGTGCTCCGGTGAACTTCGTAGGCGACATCAGCACGGTGTTCGCCTGTCTCGCGAGCAACCTCGGTACGATCGGCTGTGGGGAGGAGCACTCCTTGCAAGCATTCGAATTTGCCCTCGCGGCGAAGGGCATAGGCAACGAAGCACAACAGGCGGCATTCCTGCGTCCCAATGCTTACTTGGGCTTGATCTTTCTTACCGATGAAGACGACTGTTCGGCGGCCACCAACGACGGCATGTTTGGTATCAGACCCGGGAACACGGACCTGAGTGGTGAGTCGGCCAGCTTGCGATGCTACACACGGTCCCACCAGTGTAGTGGCGCCAACTTGTCCGTGACTGGCCCTGGCTATCCGACGAAGCAGGCATTCTCTGCGCTGCTGTCCCAGTGCTCCGCGCGTACCGACGCCTGCCCCAACCCAACGGACGGCGTTAGCAGTACAGGGACGGACACTTCGAACCCGACAAGCTGTAGTCCGCTCAAAGACATCAAGCAACTCGCCAATCATCTAAAGAGCGTAAAGAGCAGCTCGGACCAGATCTT
>CAZTTW010000252.1:0-6659 GCA_964616265.1 uncultured Myxococcales bacterium
AGGAAGCGCAGTCGGCCCATGCTGTCCTCGACGTTGTTGCCGAAGACCCATAGGAAAAGGCCGTTGCCAAGCAGGTGCGCCCAGCTTCCGTGCAAGAACATCGAGAGCAGGGGCGTGAACATGTTGATAGGATCGTTGTCGACGAGGCAGTAAAGCCCCCTGCCGAGGGGCACCCCCGTGCCCACCTCCGCGCGATGAGTGATTTCGCCGGGCACCAAGCCGAGGTTGCAGACGGTCTCGGAAAGGCGCGCCGGATCCAGCCCCGCGCCCTGAACGAAGATCCAAACGACGCCCATCGCGACCAACAGCAAGATGGTGACAACGGGAAAGCGCAACGTCGGGTTATCGTCGCTGATAGGGATCATGTGTCGTAGACTGCAAGAACCTTAGCACGAGCCTCATGCCTCTCCTCGAATCAGTACGCTCCAAAGACGGAACCAAGATTGCCTTCGAACGCCGTGGTGATGGGCCGCCGCTCGTCATGATTCACGGTACGACCGTGGACCGCACGCGCTGGGGCGGCGTCGTAGGGAAGCTGGCCCAGCATTTCACGCTTTGTCTCGTGGACCGCCGTGGGCGCGGCGACAGCGGCGACGGGCCCCGCTACGCCATCGAGCGCGAATTCGAAGACGTCGTGGCAGTCGTCGAATCACTGGCCACGCCGGCCTTCGTGTTCGGGCATTCCTACGGCGCCATCTGTTCGCTGGAAGCGGCACGGCTGACCCCGCGTATCGCCAAGCTTGTGCTTTACGAGCCACCGCTGCCTCTTCCCGGTCAGTCGCACGTTTTCATCTCCGACCTCGGCGAACGGCTGGACCGCTTCCTTGTCGCGGGCGATCGGGACGCGATTGTGTCGACCTTCATGCGCGAGGTGATCCGAATGTCGGAGGACGAGACCGCTTCGATGCGCAAGACCTCGACCTGGGAGGTTCGCTTGCGAGCCGCGCACACTATTCCTCGCGAAATGGCGACGGCGAACCGCTACCAGTTTTCGCCCGAGGCCTTCGCCGACCTGCACGTGCCCACGCTGTTTCTTCTCGGTAGTCGAAGTCCCGTCTTCCTCCAGGCTGCCACGCGCATGGCAAGCGAGGCCATCGCGGGGAGCAAGGTCGAGGAGCTGCGGGGACACGGACACGCGGCCATGTCCACCGGTCCAACCGTCTTCCTGGAAAAGGTCCTGCCGTTTCTGCTCGCGCCGAGCTTTGGCTAGGGCATTGGGCCGACGGGTAGGCCGGGGGCGGTAGGAGCCAGCACTGGTGGCGCCGGGACACCCGCGTCGGGACTTGGCGCCGGCTCTTGCCGATAACCAAAGAGCTTGTTCTTCTCTTCGGGCGGCGTGAGCTTCACGGCCACGCGCGAATCGCTGAACGTATAGGCGCGGGTGTGGACCGGCAAGTAGCCGGTGGCACGAATGACCAAGTCGAGCGGGCCGCTGTCGCGCGGGCGCTCGACTACCAGCGGTCGCGGCACGGGAATCATGCCGAGCGATTTATGTCCCCACTTCACCATCGCCTTGCGGGGCGGGACGGTTTGAATCGTAATGTGCACCAGCTCGGTCTTCTTTTCGCCGGTGATGGTGGCGGTCTTGTCAGCATCGGTATCCGACACGGCTTTCTTGCTCTTGGCAAACGCCGTGAAGCCGCCCAGAGAGGCCAACGCGAGGACTCCAGCGGCGACGGAAAGCGCTGTCGTCGAGAGCCATCGCGGCTGTCGCCTGGTCGTCGTTCCGCACTTAGGGGTGCGTGCTGTCGCAGTTTTCATTCGTCGCCTCCGGCTGGTGCGCCGCCGCCGGCACGTCCCTCGTCGCCGGCGCGAACGGGCGGTGGCGGACCGGGATAGTCGATGCCCGGCTTGGGCACGTAGGTCAAGACGGGCGTCTTCAAGGTTCCCTTGATGTCGCCTTCCAGAACGTCGACGGGAATCGGCGGATCCAGCACGTACGAATAGCCACGCGAGGGAAGTCGAATTTCGAAGACATCGTCCTTGGCCAAGAACTGTCGCGCGAAACCCATGCCCTGGTCGCCCTGAATATGCATCGGCCGGTGGCGCAGGATGAAGCCGTAAAGGCGAATGGCGACGTGATTGGGCAAGCGGTGGCAGCCGTGCGAGTAGCCCTCCGAGCTGTAGATGGACAGGTAATCGGACGAGCCGTGGGCGCGGATGCCGTTGTCCCAGTCGCCCTTGCCGCCCTTGCCCGGCTGGACGAAATAGCCAGCAACCAGGCCGTAGGCCGAAAGGTATCCCGGACCAAGCTCGTCGTAATTCACGACCCGCTGCCAGGTGCCGCCGACCTCTTTCATCTTGAGCAGCGAGCGAATGGGCGTGGATTCGGGCGCGATCCACACCGGCCCAGCGACCACCTGGCGAATCACGCGCGGTCCGATGTCCGAGCCCTTGTAGCGGAAGTACTCGTAGCCGTCGGAGGCTTGCTCGGCCCGCCAGCCGCCGATGGTCGTGCGCCAGCGAGCGAGCGGAATACGCTGATTGTTGTATTTCAGGTACAGGTGAAAGGTCGGGTAGTGCTTGCGCGGTTGAGGACGGCGCACCCCCTTGGCATCCCAAGGGAGGTCGTACCACACGTCGCCGCGATCGATGACGATCGAGAGGTCCATGTCGGCCGCGTAGTATTCAGGCAGCGCCGGCAGCGTGACCGCGGCCCGCAGGCGGCGGAAATCGGTGGCAGGGTGTCGCTTGAAAAACGCAAGCACCGCCTCTGGGCTGGTCAGGCCGAGTTGCTCGGCGGTCGCCTTCGTCAGCTCATCCACGAGATTGCGGATCGCGACGGGACGCCCGTTCTTGCCGGTATAGGTTGGAGCACCGGCTTTGGTGTCGACGCTGCCGTCTTCCACCACACCCGCTGCGGCGACCACGCGCTCGCGCAACACGCGCATGAATGCCTCGTAGTCGTTGGCCAGCGGCGGCCGCGCCAACGCGTCCATGGTCTTCGAGCGCAGGTAGTTCGCTTCGTAGATCATGTTCTTCTGCTGGAAGCTCCGCACCGCCAAACGCATGCCTTCGTCGTACACCCCGGTCGAGTGTTTCTGGCCGCGCTTGAACATGCCCTCGCAGGCCAGTCGCTTCTCCACCTCGGCCATGGCGGCCTTCTCGGCCATTCGGCGCTCGTAGGCTTTCACCTTGGGCGCCATGCTGGGATCCTTCTCGGCCAATTGCGCGAAGGAGGCAGCCTTGGCGTTGTGCCGCGCCTCCTCGATCTCGCGATGAAGGCGCGCCATGCGCTGCTCTTCGGCCCGCATCTTTTCCGGTGCGACGTACGCCACGGTTTCGACTTCTTCGAGTTTCTCTTGGTTGATGCTGGCGTGGCAGGTTTGCTGCTCATCGGCCAGGAAGCGCTCACGCAGGACGCCGAATGAAGGCGGGATGCCGTAAAGCTCGAGGTAGTTCTTCTCCCCGGCTGGCAAAGGCTCGCCGTCGTCATCGAGCGTGTCGTTGGCCAAGCCGATGAACACGCGCCGGTAGCGGTTGTGAAGGACCTCTCCGTCGGGGCCGCGCTGCTCGGAGAAAATGAACGGCGTGAAGTCGTTGCTGAAGTCGACGATGGTGTAGCCCGAGCGCTCGGCTGCCTGGGCATCGATCCAGCTCTCCTTGCCGTCGTGAACGACAAAGGCGTGTGTCTCGGCTGGAGTTTCCGGCTGTCCTTGGGCTGTCGGCGCGGTTTCTGCCGCGGCCGCCGGTTTTGTTGGCGTGGGCGTCGCGGTGGATGCGCCCGCCGCCGCTTGCTTGGGCGGGCCGAAGCTGGGCGTGGTCGAGCCAGTGCCCTGGGTCCCGGCGTGACAACCGATGCCGCCTGCCCAGAGTGCGGCAGCACAAACGAAAAGGGGTGCTTTCATCGACGTATCTCGGGAAAACCTTATGCCTCAAAAGCCGGGCGCGCAAAGTATCGCGCGTGCATGTCTTTCACAGCACGAGCGACCACGACAGGTCTACGAGGTGCGCGGTTCGATCAGCGCGGCTTGCACGATACTGCGGGCCTCGCCCAGAATCGTGTCGAGGTGCGCCTTGCCGCCGAAGCTCTCCGCATAGATTTTGTAGACGTTCTCGGTGCCAGACGGCCGCGCGGCGAACCAGCCGTTGTCGGTGGCAACCTTCAGTCCGCCGATCGCCGCGCCGTTGCTCGGTGCTTTGGTCAAGATGGCGCGAATCGGATCGCCGGCGAGGGTCGAGCTTTTCACTTGCGACGGTGACAGCTGCTTGAGCTTGGCCTTCTCCGCTGGCGTCGCTGGCTGGTCGACGCGCGTGTAGACAGGCGCGCCGTGGGTTTGCGTGATCTCGGCGTAATGCTGTCCCGGATCTTTGCCGGTGCGCGCGGTGATTTCGGCTGCCAGAAGCCCGAGGATGATGCCGTCTTTGTCCGTGGTCCAGGTGCTGCCGTCCATGCACAAGAAGCTGGCGCCGGCGCTTTCTTCACCGCCGAAACCGAGGCTGCCGTCCTGAAGACCGCTCACGAACCACTTGAAGCCCACGGGCACTTCGCGCAAATCGCGGCCGAGCGCGGAGGTGACACGGTCGATGATGGAGCTTGAGACCAGCGTCTTGCCGACCGCGGCGTTCTTGGGCCACTGCGGCCGATTGCCGAACAAATAGCGAATGGCGACGGCAAGGTAATGGTTGGGATTCAGGAGGCCAGCGCCCGGAACCACGATGCCGTGACGATCGGCATCCGCGTCGTTGCCGAAGGCGACCTGGTACTTGCCGCGCAGATCGACAAGCTTGGCCATCGCGTAGGGGCTGGAGCAATCCATGCGGATTTTCCCGTCGTGGTCGACCGTCATGAAAGCAAATTGGGGATCGATGGTGGTGTTGACGACGTCGAGGTCGAGCTTCCAGCGCTCGGCAATGGCTTGCCAATAAGCCAGCGAGGCGCCGCCCAAGGGATCGACGCCGCACTTGACCCGGGCGGTCCGGATGGCTTCCAGGTCGATGACTCGCGCGAGCTCGTCCACGTACAGGGCGACGAAGTCATCTTCACGCGTCGACGACGCCTTGAGCGCTGTCTCGATGGGCACGCGGCGCACGCCGCGATTTCCGTCGCGCATGAGCGAATTGGCGCGATCTTGGATCCACGCCGTGACGTTGGTATCGGCGGGGCCGCCGTTGGGTGGGTTGTACTTGAAGCCGCCGTCGGCGGGCGGATTGTGCGACGGGGTCACGACGATACCGTCGCCCAAACCGCCACGCTTTCCGCGGTTGGCCGCCAGGATCATGCGCGAGATGGCCGGCGTCGGGGTGTAACCACCGCCGCGTTGAACGATGGTGAGAACGGAGTTTCCGGCCAGCACCTCGAGGGCGGTTCGCTCGGCGGGGGCAGAAAGCGCGTGCGTGTCCTTGCCGAGGAAGACGGGGCCGGTAATGCCTTCCTGCCGGCGGTATTCGCAAATGGCCTGGGTCACCGCCAGGATGTGTGCCTCGTTGAACGATCCATTCAGCGCCGAGCCGCGATGGCCACTCGTGCCGAAGCTCACGAGCTGTTCGGTATCCTCGATGTCGGGCTGCTTGGAATAGTAAGCGTCAACGAGGCGATCAACGTCCACCAAGATTTCGGCGGGTGCTGGTTTTCCGGCGAGGGCGTGGGGCATAGTCTTCTTCTCTCCTTGGCGAAGGTTTACACGAACCTCGCCGATTAGAAACGACGATTGCGGCTATGCACTTGCGCCAGGAGGTGCGCTGCGGTTCAGCTCGACCACGGTTTCAACGTGGTAGGTCTGGGGAAATAGGTCCACGGGTTGGACGGCTGTGATGGCGTAGCCGAACGGCCGCAGTTCGACGAGATCGCGAGCCAGAGTAGTTGGATTGCACGATACGTACACGATGCGCTCGGGGCAGGCGCGGGCAATCCGACGCATGACTTTGCCGCCAGCCCCCGCGCGAGGCGGGTCGAGCACGAGAACTTTCGGCGCGAGTCCCGCGGGCAGGACTTCGGCCAGCACCTTGCGCGCGTCACCAGCATGGAACGTCAGCGACGAAAGGTTATTGTCGGCCGCATTTTCGCGTGCTGCCGCGATAGCCGATTCAACGATCTCGACGCCGGTTACGCGCGCGCCGGCAGCGGCCAACGCCAGGCTGAAGAAGCCAACGCCGCAGTACACGTCGACCACGTTGGCAGAGGTCACGTCGCCGCAAAAACCTTTGACCACCTCGACCAGCCGTTCGGCTTGTGCCGAATTCGTTTGAAAGAAGGTGTCGATGCGAATGCGAAAACGCAGCGAACCGGTGACCTCGGTCATGTAGTCGCGGCCGAAGAGGGTTTGCGTGGCAGCCGGCGGAGCAGTTTCCTCCGGCGTGTTGCGGATGCTTCGAACGACGCCGACGATCTTCGGACTCACATGGGCCAGGTGGGCGGCCATAGCCTCGCCCTCGGGAAATTCGCCGGGGCTGGTGGCAATGCCGAGAAGGATTTCGCCCGTACCGCGACTTTGCCGAACGCCGAGCTCGCGCAGAAACCCTTGGCGAGAGCGCGGGTGATAGCAGGAGAGCTTCCGGCTCTCGACGAACGCTTGCGCGGCCTTCACGATGTCGAGCGCCAGCGACGATTGCAGATGGCACTCCTGCAGCCGAATGATGTCGTACCAGGCACCGCGCGGATGCAAGCCCAGGATGCCGTCGGGGTGGAAGGCGAATTCCATCTTGTTGCGGTACCCGAA
>CAZTTW010000253.1:0-6636 GCA_964616265.1 uncultured Myxococcales bacterium
GACAGCAGCGCCTCTTGGATCAAATCCTCGATGCGCGCACGGCTGTCTGCGTCCGTCGCGCACGCCATCACGTGGCCGCGTAGAACGCCCAGGACGTCCTGGGCCGCGCCCACCTCGCTTCCCCGTCGAAGAAGCTCGTAGCAAATCGCTTCGACGCGGTCGAGAAACGACGGTTGCCCCGGATCGTTGAGCTGAAGTAGGAACGAGTCGACAAGGCGTTCTTCCCAATCCTTGCTGACCTCGTCGAAGCCGCCGTGCGAGGCGCGGCCGAGGTCGCGGACGATATCGGCGCGTCGGGCGCGCAAAGCGCTGCCCAGATCTTTACTTTCGCCTGCGAGCACCTGCAAAGCAGTCGTCTTCCGCGGGTGCATGGAGCAGCCGCAGGAGCGCCGTTTCACGAACTCCGTCTCGAACGTGATCACCTGCGCGGCGGCCTCCCTTCCGCGCGCCGCCTTGGCCAAAGCGGCCACCGCCTGACGAACCTGCTCGTCGATGGGTTGGCGAACCGTGGTCAGCGGCACGCGCGCATAGCGCGCAAACTCGGTGTCGTCGAAACCTGTCAGCGCGATTTGCTTCGGCACATCGATTCCGCGCCGGTCGAGCTCGTCGAGGACACCGAGCGCCATCAAGTCGTCGGCGCAGACGATCGCATCGATCTCGTCCGCCCGAAGGCCGCGCTCGTCGAACAGCGTCGGCACCGCCCGCGTGCCGGTTTCGCGCGTAAAATTGCCGCTCACCACGTAGCGCTTGTCGAGCACGAGCTTGCCATCGGCAAGCGCCCGCTCGTACCCGTGAAAACGCGCTTGCGCTTCCTGGCTGGCCTCGGGCCCGGTGACAAAAGCGATCTTACGCAGGCGGTGCGTTTCAACGAGGTGCCTGACCACCGCGTACATGCCGGCCTCGTTGTCCATGAGCATGGTGGGCACGCCGGGCAGCGCCACGCCCAGACAAAGACACGGCACGTCTGCGAAGCTTTCGACGAAATCACCGAGCTGAGCCAACGTCGAATGATGGCCGATGGTGTGCGTGCAAATAAGCAGCGCATCGACGGAATCGATGCCGATGAGGTCGTAGACGAAGCGCTTGGGATCGCGCAGGTCGATGCCGAGGACACCGCCAGACACCGCCACGAAATCGAGGCTGTGCTCGCGTGCCGCACGTTCTGCCGCCACCAGCACGCGCGTTTGAAACTCGTACTCGAATGAGTCCGCAAGCAACCCTAGGCGAGGGCCGCGGCAGTGAGCTCCAGCTTTTTTCTCGGCCATGGCGGGCTTTCGAAAAGGACCAGACAAGAAGGTAGTGCCGACGCCTTGACCCCGCAAGCGTTGGTTGTGCACCGAGCAGTCGGCCCGTCTAAAATGAGACTCGTGTACGCCCCCATCGTTATGCGCCATCCAAAGGCGGCGGACGCAGCTCAGCCGGCCCCCACCGCGACCGCTAACCTCGACGATCAGGCGCGCCCCGAGCGAGCTCTTCTGTGCGTCGCCTGCGGCGCGACGATTACCAGCCCCGAGCAGCGCATCGCCGTGAGCGGTTCGCACGAGCACCGATTCATGAATCCCGGCGGATTTACCTTCCACCTCGGCTGTTTTTCCTCGGCCATCGGTTGCACCGTCATCGGACCGGACAGTCTCGAGTATCCGTGGTTTCGAGGATTTTCGTGGCGCTACGCCATGTGCGGCGCGTGCGGCTGCCACCTCGGCTGGCACTTTCGCAAGCCCGACCACGACGGCTTTTTCGGCCTCATCCTCGATCGCGTGCAGCAAGCAGCGCCGGACGCGTGAATCGGCTCTGCCCTGCTTGCGACTGTCGACTGCCACGCCCGCAATCTGTATAACCAGCGCGTGGAAACGGCGGATCTCTTCTCGACAGCGGCGCTCCGTACCGCCGATCGCTTTTCGGCGCACACCCTCGGCCGCGAGCTGAACCCAGCCCAGGTCGAAGCCGTTCTCTATCCGCCGCAGCCGCTCTTGGTGGTGGCGGGAGCGGGCTCGGGCAAGACACGCGTCATTACCTACCGGCTGGCGCATTTGCTTTCGCAGGGAGCGGATCCGCGGCGCATCTTGTCCGTGACGTTCACCAACAAAGCCGCACGCGAGCTCAAGGAGCGCGTCGAACGCCTGTTCGACGGACCCGGCCAGGGAACGCACGGCATGTGGCTCGGCACCTTCCACGGCATTGCCGCGCGCCTGCTGCGCCAATTCGGCGAGGCGGTCGGCATTCGCAAGGACTACGTCATTTACGATGACGACGATTCGCGCCGCCTGATGGGCCGCGTGCTGGCCGACATGAAAGTGCCGGAGAAGACCTTTCCCGTGCGCCAGGTGCTGGGCATCATCGATCGCGCCAAGAACCAGGGGACGACCGCCGACGATTTCCCGTCGGGCGACTATTTCGACGAGGTCGTGGGCAAGGCGTACCGCCTCTACGAAGAGCGTCTGCGCGCGGCCAGCGCGGTCGACTTCGGCGGCCTCTTGCTCCTGTCGCTCGCTCTGTGCAAGGCCGACTGCCCCGCGGCGCCGCTGCTGGCGCAGCTTTTCGACCACGTGCTCGTGGACGAGTTCCAGGACACCAACAACGTGCAGTACCGCTTCGTGCGCTTCCTTTCCCACCGCACGAAAAGCATCACCGTGGTCGGCGACGAAGATCAGTCCATCTACCGCTGGCGTGGCGCCGACATTCGCAACATTCTGGATTTCGAGCACGACCATCCCGGCGCCGGCGTCATCAAGCTGGAGCAGAACTACCGCTCGTCGAGCAACATCCTGCGCACCGCCAACGCGGTCATCGCGCGCAACAAAGAGCGGCGGCCCAAGCGCCTGGTCACGGATCAGGCTGCGGGCGCACCGGTCATAGTGTTCGAAGGCGACAGTGAGCGCGAAGAAGCCGAATTCGTCGCGCGCTCAATCGGCGACGACTTGGCTAAAGACGCCGCGCCCAAAGACTTCGCCGTCTTCTATCGCACGCACGCCCAGTCGCGGGTGCTCGAAGAAGCGCTCCGCGTACGCAGCATCCCCTACGTCATCGTCGGCGGCACGCGCTTTTACGATCGCGCCGAGGTGAAGGATCTGCTGTCGTACCTGCGCCTCTTGCAAAACCCGGCCGACGACATCGCGCTCTTGCGAGTCATCAACGTTCCCGCGCGCGGCATCGGTAATACGACTGTGGATCGCTTGGTGGCCGTGGCTCAGGAACACAAGGTTTGCCTGAGCGAGGCGCTGCCGATCGCCATCGAGGACGCGACCCTCCTCGGACAGGCGCCTCGGCGCAAGGTGGCCGAGTTCCACGCGCTCGTCTCCCGGCTGCGCGAGTCCATGGCCTTGCCGCCCGCCGAGCTAGCGGAAAAGGTCCTGGAAGAATCGGGCTACCGCGATTTCCTCGCCGCCGACACCAGCCAGGAATCGGAAGGCCGACTCGAAAACCTGCTCGAGCTCGTCGGCCAGATGCGCGACTACCAGCGCGACACCGAAGATCCGTCGCTGCCCGGCTTCCTCGAGCGCATCACACTCGCCTCCGACGTCGACGGCTACGATCCCGACCGTGGCGCCGTCGCGCTCATGACCGTGCACACGGCGAAGGGCTTGGAATTCGACGTCGTGTTCGTGACCGGGCTCGAAGAAGGCACCTTCCCGCACCAGCGCAGCATCGACGACGACGGCGCCATGGAGGAAGAGCGACGCTTGTGCTACGTCGCGGTCACGCGCGCACGCAAGCGCTTGCACCTGTGCCGCGCGCGTTGGCGTCGGCTGTCCGGGCAAACCTTCGGAGGCGTGCCCAGCCGCTTCCTGCGCGACTTGCCCACCGACGGCATCGAGCACGTGGTCACACCCCAGCGCAGCTACCAAGACGTGAGCACCGAAGGCGCAGGCCCGTGGCAAGGCCGCTGGAGCCGCGACACCCCCAAGCCCCGCAGCCCCGTGTCCGTCAGCCCCATCAAAGCGGCGGCAAAGCCAAGCGGCGAGATCACGCGCCACTATGACGACGGCCAAGCCCCGGGCGGCGAAGGCGAGCTTGGGCTGCGAGTCGGAGTCAAGGTTCGCCACGCCCAATTCGGCGTCGGCGAGGTGCGAGCCTGGCAATCGTCGGGTGCGGATCTGAAGGTGACCGTGCGCTTCGCGAGCGTGGGCGCCAAGACCGTGCTCGCACGCTTCCTGACTCGGCCGTAGGGTGGCGCACACCCAAAGGCCCATGCCCAAATTGCGATTGGGCGAATACCGGACTAGCCTCGTACGTCCAACTCCGGGAGAGGTAACCCATGACCCGATCCGCACTGTGCCTTTTGGCCCTGACGACGCTGTCAAGTTGCGTGGTTCGTACCGAGGGACCGCCGCCAGGCGAGCCCGTGTACTATCCGCCGCCTGAGCCGCAGCCGGTGTACCAGCCGGCGCCCGTCGTGGCTGACGAGGGCCCAATCTTTGTTCCCGGGGCACCGCCGCCGCCGCGCCAGGAATACATTCCGATGGCGCCCGGACCGAACCACTACTGGGTTCGCGGCTACTGGAATTGGAGTGGCTATCAGTGGGACTGGGTGCCTGGGTACTGGGAATATTCGGAGCCGGGTCACATCTACGTCGAGCCGACCTACGTCATCGTGAACGGCCGTTGGGAATACCGCCGCGGCTACTGGCACGATCCGGCCGGCCGCCGCGAATACGTACGCCCCTACGAGCGCCGCGCGCCCCGCGACGATTGGCATCGCTCGGCACCACCGCCCGCCCCGGGCTACGGCCGAGCGGCACCCGGTGGGCCTGTGCCGCCGCCCCGAGGCTATGCACCGGGACCCCAACCCGGCCGGGCCGCGCCCGTAGGACCGCAGCCGGGCCGTCCGGCTCCGCAGCAACCGATGAGCGGGCGTGGTCCGGTCGCGCCGGGCCCCCAACCGCAGATTGGCCACGCGTCACCCATGGGTGGTTCCGCATCGGGACGTGCGCAACCGGGCGGGCCTGCACCGGCCACGGGTGGCGCTCCCCAGCCGGCACCGGCTGGCGGCCCCCGCCGCGGACCGGCCCCAGGCGCCAAGCCCGCGCAGCCGAACAACGGCACGCACCGCAGCCCCGGGAACTAGGATGCCGGCTCGCGGGCCGCGTGCGCGAGCGCGAGAGGTGAGCGTGTTCGTGCGGGAGACGCGGGTCGCGAGTGGCATAGGCGAGGGCGGGCAGGCTCACGCCAGCCGCCGACGCGAGCCGCGACCCGCTGGTCGCTCATGCTACCGCAACCGCTCACGCTGGCCGATCTGCGCTGAACCGGAACAGCGGCCGCACGATGGATCTCCGTCGACGGCCGCTTTCGCCGGCTAAAGCACGTACTGCGACAGATCCTCGTCCTTGAGCAGGCCCTGCAGTCGGTCGCGCACGTAAGCAGCAGTAATCGGCACCGTCTGCTCGCCCAGCTCGGGGGCTTCGAACGAAAGCTCGTCGAGCAACCGCTCCATGATGGTGTGCAGCCGGCGAGCGCCGATGTTTTCCATGCGCGCGTTCACGTCGGCTGCGAAGCGCGCGATCTCGGCGATGGCGTCGGCGTGGATGTCGAGGTGAACCTTTTCCGTAGCCAGCAAGGCCGTGTACTGCTTCACGAGCGCGTTTTCCGGCTCGGTCAAAATCCGCACGAAATCGGCGTCGGTGAGCGATTCCAGCTCGACGCGAATGGGGAACCGTCCCTGCAACTCGGGGATCAAGTCCTTGGGCTTGGCCACGTGGAATGCGCCGGCCGCGATGAAGAGCACGTGGTCGGTCTTGAGCGGACCATACTTCGTGGACACCGTCGAGCCTTCGACGATGGGCAGAAGATCCCGCTGCACGCCTTCGCGCGAAACGTCCGGGCCGCGACCGCCGCCCTCGCGCCCCGCGACCTTGTCGAGCTCGTCGATGAAGATGATGCCGTTCTGCTCGGCCCGCCGAACGGCTTCCTTGGTGATGCGATCCATGTCGAGAAGCTTGCCGACTTCCTCGTCGGTGAGCGCCTCCAGAGCTTCCGGCACGGTCAAGCGGCGATGCTTGGTGCGCTTGTTTTGCGGAAACATGTTCTGAAGGTTGAGCACCATTTCTTCCATGCCGGTGCCGGAAAAGACGTCGGCGAAGGCTTGGCCGCTTTCGCTGGTGTCAACTTCGACCATGCGGTCGTCCAGCTTGCCGTCACGCAGGAGTTTGCGCAGATCCTCGCGGGTCGCCGTCTCGGGTGGCACCGTCTCGGCGCCCGCACCCGGCAGCGCAATGGCCCCCGACGACGTGCGGGCACTCCGCGCGGGCGGCAAGAGAACGTCGAGCAAACGCTCTTCGGCGTGCTCACGTGCGCGCGGCCGCGCCCGCTCGCGCTCCTCCTCGCGCAACATGGACACCGCCGTTTCGGCCAAATCGCGCACCATCGAGTCGACGTCGCGGCCGACGTAGCCCACCTCGGTGAATTTCGACGCTTCCACCTTGACGAAAGGGGCGCTCGCCAGGCGCGCCAGCCGGCGCGCAATTTCGGTCTTGCCGACGCCGGTCGGGCCAATGAGCATGATGTTCTTCGGCGAAATCTCGTCCCGCATATCGCCCGGCACCTGCTGCCTACGCCAGCGGTTGCGCAAGGCCACGGCAACGGCACGTTTGGCCGCGCGCTGGCCGACGATGTAGCGGTCAAGCTCTTCCACGATAGCTC
>CAZTTW010000254.1:0-4927 GCA_964616265.1 uncultured Myxococcales bacterium
TCGGGATGGGCCAGCGCCAGTCGCAGGACTGCCTCGGCAACGTTCGCCGCTTCGGTGGCCTCGGACTTCATGAACTTGAGCCGCGCGGGCGTGTTCCAGAAGAGATCGCGCACCTCGACCTGCGTACCGTCGGGCATGCCGACGTCGCCGCTCGATGTTTCGATGCCGGCTTCGTGCACGAGACTAAAGCCCGCGCTGGTGCCAGGCCGCTTGCTGCGAATGCAAAGGCGCGACACCGCGGCGATGGACGGCAACGCTTCGCCGCGAAAACCAAAGGTCGCGAGGCCCCACAAGTCGTCGGGGCTGACGATCTTCGAGGTGGCATGGCGGAGCAACGCCAACCGCGTCTCCTCGGCCGTCATGCCGCTGCCGTCGTCGATCACCCGAATCAGTCGCCGACCGCCGGCCTCGATTTCGATGTCGATGCGCCGAGCGCCAGCATCGATGGCGTTTTCCGCCAGCTCCTTCACCACCGACGCTGGTCGCTCGACGACCTCGCCGGCGGCGATCTGGTCGGCAAGCGTGCGCGGCAACACGCGAATGCGCGGCACCGAAGTAGCCGGGGTAATGTCCATCGCCGTCTAGAGTATTCCACCGTCACGGGCGATGCAGCTGTTCTGGGATCTATCGTCGAGGCGGACCGAAGTTCTTGCCGACCAAATAGAGCTCGGTACTCTGCTGGCGAGACGCTTCGGGTTTGAGCAAACGCACGTCCGCAAAGCGTTCGCCCATGCGCTTGCGCAACCGATCCACCTCGGGGCTTTGAAAGACCTTGGCCACGAAAGCACCGAGCGGTGCCAGGAGACGCTCCGCGCGACCGAGAGCTTCCTCGACGAGATTCGCCGAGCGCGCCTGATCCGTCGCGCGAATGCCGGTCGTGTCCGGCGCCATGTCTGACAAGACGATGTCGTAG
Source organism: uncultured Myxococcales bacterium (assembly GCA_964616265.1). Lineage (GTDB taxonomy): Bacteria > Myxococcota_A > Polyangia > Fen-1088 > Fen-1088 > Fen-1118. Next base: position 914 of record CAZTTW010000254.1, read on the forward strand.
GCGGGCAGGCCGCACAGGATTTCCTCGTCGGAGAGCGTGTAGATGTCAGCCACGAGGACTTGCGCTCCAGGCACAGGCGCCGGCAGCGGCATGCGGTCCACGCCCACGACCTTGCCGTGGGTGCCGACGGCTTTGACTGCGTACTGCATCCACGACCCCGGCCGGCAGCCGAGATCGAGGACACGTGCGCCGGCATGAAACAAGCGCACGCGCTTGTCGATGTCTTCCAGTTTGTAGACCGCTCGCGCCGCAAAACCTTCGTTGCGCGCCTTGCGGAAAAAGGCGTCGTGGCGATTCTTGCGGTCGCGGAGCTGACCCAACCGAAGTCGCTACTTCTTCTGAGCCGTGGTCTGGCCCTTCTTGGAGGCCTTCATCGGGTTCTTCGACTCGACCTCTTTCTGGAGCTGCGGCACGATGTACTTCTTCACGTTCTTCGTGCTGCCCTTGAGGACGACGACACCGTTGATGGGGCCGGGAACCGAGCCCTTCACCAGGACGACGTTCTTGTCTTCCAGGATCTTGACCACGACCAAGTCCGACGACGTGTAATTGTTCGTGCCCATGCGCGCAGACATGCGCTTGCCCTTGTGCACGCGGCCGGGAGTCAAACGACAACCGATGGAGCCGCCGTGCCGGAAGAACTCGTGCGTGCCGTGGGTGTCGGTGTCGCCCGCCATCTTGTGCAGCTTCATGACGCCCTGGTAGCCCTTGCCCTTGGTCACGCCGACGACGTCAACGACGTCCCCCGCCTTGAAAATCTGTCCCGCCGTGAGCACGTCGCCGATCTTGCGCTCCGCGACCTCGGTGGCCTTGTCGAGGCGAATCTCGCGCAGAATCGCGGGCGTCTTCTCGAGGCCGGCCTTCTTGATGAACCCCGCCTGCGGTCGACTGATCTTGCGCGTCGGCGTCTCTTCGAAACCGAGCTGCAAGGCCGCGTAGCCATGCTTCTCCGGCGTGCGCTGTCCGGTCACAACGCAAGGACCGATCGAAAGTACGGTACAGCCGAGCGACGATCCGTCCTCGTGGAAATAGCGGGTCATCCCCAACTTGCGGCCAATCAGGCCCATTTTCATTGACATGGTGTGCGAACCTCTTGAAAGACGTGGGTTTATAGTCGGCTGCTTCCGTAACGTCAAGTTGCACGATTCATGGTGCAGCAGATTTGTTGGGCTCGATTAAATCCATGAAATCGTCTTTGAGTGTCACGGGCCCCAAAATGAGGTCAATCTCGCGGGCAATGGCCGAGGCATCGGCGGAAGCATCGGGCGGCGTTTCCTCCGGCGTATGCGGCTGAAAGACCAAGTTCAGGTTGGCCGTGGTGAGAGCGTCGCGATGCTCGGGCCGAGGAAACTCCACCGCCCAGGCTGCCGCGCGTACGCAGTCCTCGATGTCGGGCTTGCCCAGCGTCGAGCTGCGCACCACCGCCTCGTGCAGCTCGCCGCGCTCGAGAGTCAGCTCGAGCTTCATGCGGCCGCGCAAGGTCGCATCGCCCGCCTTCGCCACCCGCCGCGACAGGTAGCAGGCCCGCGCTCGCGGCAGGAATGCCAGCGAAAGAGCGTTGCGCAGAACCACGGGATCCATGCGCCCGCGAACGACGCCGTCGGCGGGCTTGGGCGCCATCGGCTGCGGCGGAAGGACGGCAATCGCCATGCCCGCGCTAGCGCCCGCCCAGGCCAAAGGTTTGTCGGATCGCTCTGCCGCAAGACGGTCCAGCCACTCGCGCGCAAGCGGCATAGGAGTCGCGTCGACGCGAATCTCGCGGTCGAGGCCGCGGGCCCGTACGGTCACGCGTCCGCGCTCGAGACCGGCCGTCGACGTTATCGACGCAAAAGTCCGACCGGCCCCCTGCCCTGGCGAAAGCACGTCGGCCAACTTGATGGCGCCCGCATGGACGTCGAGCAAGTCCCCGCCGCTCGCCATGCCCGTAATCACCGCGCGTGCCGCATCGACGACGCTGCCCGAGGCAATGACCCGGACCAGACCGCCGTAGTTTGCCGCGAACCGTGTGTACGCGCTGACCGATTCGCGCGGAACGTCCTCGTCGCCGCTTTGTCGAACCAGCAGCACCAAGATTTTCGAGTGAGGCGAGCTGCCGAATGCCTTGTGCATCGCCTCGGCCGTCTGTGCGGAAGGCAGGGCTCCGTCGGTCAGCAGGACGAGCCAGGTCCGTTTGGCCTCGTCGCCGGTATCGGCTTCCATCAAGTCCCGAGCGCGTCGCAGGGCTGCCGCCACGTCGGTGCGGTTTTCTAAACGGTTCGGATCGATGGCGCCGGCAAACGACTCGACGGCCTCGCGCGTGGGCATGCGAAAGGCGCGAAACACCGGCGTTGCTTCGGCGCCGAAGGCGATGGCAGAAAATGGTACCGACGGTGGCAAGGCTTCGACCAGCGCGCTGGCCAAGGCGCGCTCGGCGGAGACTCCGCCGGGCCCCATGCTGCGAGAACGATCGACGAGGAATAGCAATCGCTGGGGCGACTCCTGCACCAGTGTTGCGCTCGACCGGCACGCCAAAATGGCCAACTCGCGGCCGACCAGCTTGCGCGGGCGCCCCTTGCTGCTATCGATGCCGGGCACCTTCGCCGCCGCGGCGAAGAGCTGCACGCCCGATGACTGATTCCGATGATCGTAATGCCAGCCCAGCTCCCAAGCGCGCGGGGGTGCCGTCCCATGCGCGAGCCCCGGGCGCGATTTCGTCATCTCCGCCGGGCGGCCCGCCAGAGTGACCTCGCCAACCGTCAAACCATCCGGCATGTGCTCGAATGTCACTGCAACATCGGCATCGACGGGATTCGATTCGAGGCTCTCCGGCATGGCCAGCACCAGCCCGTCCGAAGTGCACGATGCAAGGGCCGAGTAGCGGTAGTGCAGGACTGCCTTTTCGCCGTCGATCAGGGGCGTCAGATGAACGCGGTACGCGGCACTCTCGTCCATGGCGACGGTCGGCAGCGAAAAGCGGCGCATCTTGAGCGCCGCTGCCAGCCCCGCGCTCACCTGAACCGGCGACTGCGCCGTCAGGCGCGACCGAGCCGCGCCATCGATGATTTCCCAGTCGACCAGGGCGGCGCCTGGCGGAAGCGCCAGATCGAAAAAGGTGCCCTGTTGTTTGTTATCGACGGTATGCGAAGTCGCCTCGACGGTGCGCCAAACCTCGACCATGGCCAGCGGCCCGGCGATTCGAATGTCGACCCTGTGCGCAGGCATTTCATGGCCGCGCGGCGCCGCGGCAGCGAGCAAAAGAGCGAGCCAAGCAAACATCGCCCCCGAGTTTATCCCGCATTTCTTCCGATGGAACGATTGAGCGGCCGTCGCTATCACTTCCTATCACTTGCTTCTGGAAGCTAAGCGCGCTACGCGTATGCGCTTAGAATCAATGCCGACTACGCTTCCACCTCCTTCCGCGCCCATCGTTTCGGTCGCGCCATCGCAGCCCGAAGAGGCTGTGTTAGGCAAGGCCGTCGCGATCCTCAACGCTGGCGGCGTCATTGCCATTCCCACGGATACTCTCTACGGAATTGCGTGCCTTTTCGGGAACCAGGCCGGCATCGACCGCATTCAAAGCATGCGCGCCTTCGACGCCGCAGCTCGGCCGCTGACTTTCCTTTTGCCGGACCTTGGCGAGCTGCCGCGCTACGCGATGGTGAATGATTCCGCGCTGGCCGACCTGAAGCGGATTTTTCCCGGTCCCTATTGCGCCGAGCTGGTTGCCGCCGAGTCGATTCCAGCGCCCTTCTGCCACGAAGACCGGCGCACCATCGGAGTCCGCATTCCCGCCACCGCTTTGTGCGAAAAGCTGCTTTGGGCGCTCGGCAAGCCCCTCTTGACCGCGACGGCCAAATCACCGACCGGGCACGTGCTGTCGACCGCGACGGAAATCAGGCGCGAGTTCGGCAAGAACCTGGACCTCATCCTCGACGCAGGCACGCTGTCCGGTCCGCACTCGACGGTGGTCAGTCTGGCCGGCGACTTCGTCACGGTGTTGCGCGAGGGGCGCGGCCCGTCGAACAAGTTGCTCGG
>CAZTTW010000254.1:5027-6611 GCA_964616265.1 uncultured Myxococcales bacterium
GGCCGCGTGATGCCGCATATTTTGATGAGAAAGCTCATGCGCGACCGAGAAGCTGGCGCAGCTCCGCTGCCGGATCCTTCGCCGTCATGAGTGTCTCACCCACCAAAATCGCGTCGATGCCCGCCGCTTTCAAGCGCACGACGTCCTCGGCGGTGCGAATGCCCGACTCGCCCACCACCAAACAGTCCGCCGGAATGAGGGGTCGCATCTCGGCGGCGAGATTCATGTTCATGGTGAACGTGCGCAGGTCGCGATGGTTTACGCCGATGATGCGCGCGCCAACCGCCAGCGCGCGCGCCACTTCGCCGCTGTCGTGGGTCTCCACCAGAGCATCCATGCCGAAGCGATGGGTCTCGTCGAGGAGCGCGCGCAGATCCTCGTCGGCAAGTGCCGCAACGATCAGCAGAACCGCGTCGGCTCCCGCCGCCCTCGCCTCGACGACCTGGTAGCGATCGACGAGGAAATCCTTGCGCAGGATGGGAAGGTCGACCGCCGCGCGGGCCTTGCGCAAATCATCCAGACTGCCGCCGAAGAACGGTGTATCGGTTAGAACGGAGACGGCAGTGGCGTCGGCAGCGGCATAGGCCGACACGATCTGGGCCACGTCGGCCTTTTGAAAGATCCAGCCCTTCGACGGCGAACGGCGCTTGAACTCGGCGATGCAGCCCATGCCGCGGGCGCCGCGAAGGGCGGTGGCCAGGCCGCGTGCCGGCGGGGCCGCAGCGGCTTGGCGTTCTAGCGCGGCCACGGGAACCCGTTCGCGACAGCTCGCGACCCAGTGCTTGGTTTCTTCGAGGATGTCGTCGAGAATCATGGCTTCGGAACCGGCGCGAGGGCGCGCATGCGGTCGAGGATGGCCGTCGCTTTGCCACTGTCGAGAGCCTCGGCGGCCTTGGCAGCGCCGTCGAGAAAATTGCCGGCAAAGCCGGTCACCACCAGCCCCGCCGCGGCCGTCATCAGCGCGGCAACTCGGCTGGCACCGGGCTTCCCTTGCAACGTCTCCATCAAGAGGCGAGCGTTGAGTGCCGGCTCGCCACCCTTGAGCCCGTCGATCGGGGCCTCGGGCAGGCCGAAGTCGGCCGGGCGAACTTCGTAGGTCCGCACGGCGCCGTTTTCCAGCTCGGCTACCGCCGTCGGGCCGCTCGGCGAAAACTCGTCGAGGCCGCCGTGGCCGTGCACGACCATGGCACGCAAGGATCCCATCTGGCCGTGCGCCTTAGCCAGGAACTCGCAACGCCCAGCTGCGAAGACGCCGTTGACGTGGTAGCGAGCACCGGCCGGATTGGTCATCGGACCGAGCAGATTGAACAGCGTTCGAAAACCCACTTCGCGGCGCGGACCCGCCACGTTCTTGGTCGCCGCGTGGTACACGGGCGCGAACATGAAGCAAAGGCCCAACTCGACCAGGCAGCACTTGGCCAGCTCCGGACCGGGCGCCGGATCGACGCCGAGCGCTTCCAAGACGTCGTGCGAGCCGGAGCGCGACGACAGCGCTCGGTTTCCGTGCTTGGCGACCTTCACGCCGCAGGCGGCGAGAATCAGCGCCGCCGCCGTCGATACGTTGACCGAGCCAGAGCCGTCGCC
>CAZTTW010000255.1:0-6599 GCA_964616265.1 uncultured Myxococcales bacterium
CTTGGACCTCGACTTGCTGTTGAACTATTTCTATGATAATAGAATTAGTTCGAAGGTTCAAGATGGTCGACGCAACCCACGAAAAAGCCTTGGTCGATTTTTTCAAAGCGCTGGGCGAGCCGCATCGACTTCGCATCGTGGGCCTTCTTTCGCAACGGCCGCACAGCGTGGAGCAGCTGGCAACCTCGCTGGGTCTCGGCGTCTCGACGGTATCGCACCACCTGGCTCGACTGTCCCGCGCCGGGCTGGTCAGCGCACGCAGCGAGAGCTATTACAACCTCTACGCGCTCGAGACCGCGGCCTTGTCCGATCTCGCCAAGAAGCTGCTGGCCCAAGCCGAAGCAGCCCGCCCGGTGCCGGAGCAGGCGCTCGCTCCCTACGATCGCAAGGTGCTGTCCACCTTCACCAGTCCCGACGGGAGGATCACCGCGTTTCCCACGCAGGAGAAGAAAATGCGCGTGCTCGTCCGCTACGTGCTGCCTGCCTTTTCGCATGGCGTGCGCTACAGCGAAAAGCGCGTGAACGAAATTCTGTCGAAGTTCAGCGACGACACGGCACGCCTGCGCCGCTGGCTGGTCGAGCTCGGCTACATGAACCGAGAAGGTGGCGGCGGCAAATACTGGCGCGTCGACACCGAGTAAGCGCACCGTTCAGGAAGCCGGCAGCGCGAGTCGAAAGACGGTCCCATCGGCGGCCGAGGTCGTGAAGCTGACGGCACCGCCGAGGTACTGCTCGCCAAGCAAGCGCACGCTGTACGTGCCAAGGCCGTGGCCCGGCTCGCGCTTGGTAGAAAACGAGCGCTCGAAAATCCGAGAGGCCACGTCGTCGGGAATCGCGCCGGGATTCTTCACGGTAAAAGTCGGCGCGCCGGCAACCCACGCGAGCGCGATTTCGACCGTATCACCGGCTGTCGTCGCTTCGAGGGCGTTGATCAGCATGTTGGACAGGATGCCGATCAGAATTGGCCCATCCGTGCACACCGGCAGCGGCGGCTCTGGGAGGCGAGCAATGAGCGTCTTACCCTGGCTTTCGGGGTGACCGACGAATCGTTCGCGCAGAATACTGGCCAGCGCATCCATCGCGATCGGCCCCTTCTTAACCACGAGCTCGCCTCGTTCGGCCTGAACCAGCGCCGTGTGTTGGGCGAGCATGTCCCGCAGCTGCCGCACGAGCGGCCCGAGGGCATCGCATGTCTCGTACGAACGGTCGTTTTTCAGAATTTGCACCCAGCTCGTCAGGCAGAGGGCAACGTTGCGCAAATCGTGCAGGAAGCTGTTCTCGATCACGAGCCGGCGCTTCTCGGCACTGATGTCGTGCAGCGCCAGCACCACGACTTCCTGGTTCTCGATGCGCACCATGCTTGCTTTCACCGAGAACTCGGCACTGGTCCGCTTCCGGTCGCGACGAATGCTCATGCAGCACTCCCCCCGTGCCGGGCCAGCCGAACATTGAGCCATCAAGATCGCCATGACCGCACCGCAGTGGCGACACGCTTCCGAGGTCCCACAGCCGCTCGGCGCCGAAACGCAACGCTCGCAACCCAGCGCTTCGCCAGGTCGCATGCCGATGAAGTGGTCGACGCCGTCAGCCGCCAACGCCTCGGCAAATTCCCGACTGGCCGCAAGGATCTGGCGTTGCTGGTTCAAAACGAGTACGTAGCCGCCGAAGCTGTCGAGCACGGTCCGCACGACCGGGTGGTCCACCAGCTGCGCGACCTGCGCCGCAACGGCCTCCCCTGAAGATCGAGCGGCCGGCGCAAAGAAAGTCTCGGTCGCCCTCGCCTGACTCAGCTGTCGATCACCTTCGTCCATCCCAAAGCCCCGCACGAGTCGCGCAAAGCCGCACGTCGCGGGACTCGTTCCATCATACACCAACCGCGGTCGGATGGCCGCGCGCCGACAGCAACCGTGCCGGTTGTCGCCCAAAAGCAACGGCCGAAAGCCACGCTGGGCTTCCGGCCATTGGTTGAACCAAGCGAGCGTTTAGCGCTTCGAGAACTGGAAGCGAGCGCGGGCGCCACGCTGACCGTACTTCTTGCGCTCCTTGGCGCGAGCGTCACGGGTCAGGTAGCCGGCCTTCTTGAGCGGCGGCCGAAGCTCCGGGTTGAACTTGCAGAGCGCGCGGGAAATGCCGTGCCTGAGCGCATCGGCCTGGCCCGACAGACCGCCACCACGCACGCTGGCCCAGATATCGAGCGTGCCGGAGGTCTCGGTCAGCTCGAGCGCCTGGCGAAACACCATGCGCGAGGTTTCGCGTCCAAAATAGCCTTCGAGCGTTCGCTCGTTGATTTGAATCTTGCCGTTACCCGGCTGGATCCAAACGCGCGCCACCGCATGCTTGCGGCGACCAGTGGCATAAATGCTTTTCTGAGAATCGATCATGCGAAAGCTCCGGACTACGAGAGAGCCAGCGGCTTGGGCTGCTGGGCGGCATGCGGGTGCTCGGTGCCCGCGTAAACCTTGAGTTTCTTGTAGATGCGACGGCCGAGCGGGCCCTTGGGCAACATGCCCCACACAGCGCGCTTGACGAGATCGGTGGGATGGCGCTCGACGAGCTGCTTGGCCGAGAACTCGGACAAACCGCCCGGGAAGAGCGAGTGGTCACGGTAAATCTTGTCCGTCCACTTCTTGCCGGTCAGGCGAATCTTCTCGGCATTGATGACCACCACGAAGTCGCCGGTATCGGCATGCGTGGTGAACAAGGCCTTGTTCTTCCCTCGCAAAACCGAAGCGATCTTGGCGGCGGCACGACCGAGAGTCTTGCCCTCGACGTTGGCGATATACCACGAGTGCGTGACGCTCTCGGTGGCGGAAACAGTCTTACGTTGGCGCGGCGCTGCTGTAGACACGGGGCGCTCCTAATACTTCAGCCCAGAAGCAAAGTCAACCCGGTCCAGCCTGGATCGATGGGGCACGACGTTTTTTTGTGGCAGCTTAGAATGCGACGACATGGGGCGTCAAATAATATCGATCCGGCCGATGACGCGCAAGCGAGCCTCGGCGATTTCGCTCAGGTGCTCCAGCACCTGCGGGTGGGTCATGATGATCTCGGAAAAATCGGAGCGCGGCAAGAAGAGTAGAAAGCTTTTCGAACGCGCCACGACCGAGGCGGTCGCGGCCTGGCCGGCGAGCAGGGAAATCTCGCCAAATGCCTCGCCCGATTCCAGCCGAGCCACGCCAACACCGTTGGCCAGCGCCTCGGCTTCGCCGGAAAGCAGAACAAAGAGCCCGGGCGACTTCTTGCCCTGCTCGACCATGCACAAGCCCTCGTCGACCTCGAGAAATTGAAAGCGCGCCGCGAGCCCCAAGCGTTCGAGCGGCGTGAAGGGTGCGAACAGCGGGCTGGTTTCGGCCAGCGTGACAACCAGCCGGTCGCGCAGAAAGCGCAGAAGAATCTTCAACATCTCGGGCGCCTCCGAGACCAGATCGACAAGCAGGGCCCGGTCGATGGCCAGCACATGGCTGTCCACGGTCGCACGAACCGTCGCGGTGCGCGGCCGGTCGGCGAGGAGCGAAATTTCGCCGAAGAACTCGCCCTCGGCAAGACGAGCGAGCTCGCGATCGGCGACCACCGCAACTTCGCCCCAGGCCACGACGTAAAGAGCGTCACCAGCGTCGCCACGGGAAAACAGCACTTCGCCCGCGCGCAAAGGAACCAGACGGACGCGCTCGACGAGGGTCTGCAGCTGCGGCCTCGCCAGCACCGGAAAGAACGGCGTCTTCGGCAACACGAAGCGGGCCATGGTCGCTCGGCCGGCACCTTTGTGTGGCCGGTTGTCCTCGGCGGCGAAGGCATCATCGACGAGAATCTCGACGGCGGCACTGCTACCTGACGCCGGGAGCTGTTGCGACGGCCGCGAGCCCGGCACCAAAGCAGCCAATCGAAGCTGGCTGAGAGCGGGCACCGCCGAGGCGCTCGTCCCCGAGCGCGGTACCGATTCGGTGGACACCGAAGGAAAAACATCCGGCGCGGAGAACGAGGGCAATGACGAAACGGCCGAACGGGGCACTTGCGTGGCGGCGCCGGACGCCGGCACCCGTCGGCTCGGCACCATCGGCGGCGACTCGGCACTCTCCTTTTGGGCAGCGTAGAAACCGTCGAGCAGCTCTTGGGCCCGCGCCTGGCCGGGATCCATGCTCAGGATGATCTTGCACACGGCGACGGCCTTGAGCCAGATACCGTCCTTGGCGTACGCGTTGACGGCGCGGCCGAGCGCCTTGATGGCCTCGGCGCGGTTGCCGAGCCGGCGCAGGCTTTCGCCGAGCTTGAGCGCCCACGACGGATCCGCCGGCTCGTCCTTTTCGAGATTGGCATAGCACCAGGCGGCCTTCCGCCAGTTTCCCTTGGCGGCCGCCTCGAGAGCTTCGTTCTTGAGCTTGCGCAAATCGGCCATCAGCGCGCCAACGACAGTTTTGTCAGCATTCTATAGACGACTTGGCAAGCTCGCTATCGGCAGCCGCGGATGCGAACGCCGATTTCTACCAGCTGGCGTCGAGCCTGCTCGGCCCAGCCACGGTTCGCGATGGGACTGGCCGGGCTCGGGTGAAGAATGCTGGCGACGGTGACGTCCGCCCCGGACAAAGCCAGTCGAGCGCGCGCCGCCGCGAACACGCCAACGCCAACCACGAAGCGCGGGCGCAAGATCGCCACGGTCTCACGAAGCGCTTCGTCGCACGCGGCAAACAAAGCGGCCTGCTCGCGGGCCGGCAACTTGTCCGGGGTCAGGTTGCGTGCCGAGGCTTCCATGAACACGAGCGGGCAATAGTTGGCGACGAAGAAGCTCTCGAAAAAGCGCGCGGCGGTCCCGAAGTCGCTCTGGGCCCAGCCCCACAGACGCGTTCCGCTGACCTCGATGCGCGGGCAATCCAATCCTTCGACCTTGCGTTTCGGATGCTCGCGGTCCGGGCGACCGACTTCGCCTGCAAGCCCGAGAAAATCGCGCACCATGGCCACGTCACCGAACGGTACCCCGGTCTGGGCCATGCCGAAGGGACCGGGATTCATGCCCAGCAGAACGACCTCTTTCCTTCCGCCGCCAAAACGCGCCAGGTACGTCTCGTGCAAGTCGCGCGCGTAGTCCAGAGGATTGTAGACGTAAGCGACGGGCTCGGCGAAGGTCAGGCGAGCCACCCGGCGTGCGAGGGCACGACTAACACCGACGAGTGGAGCAAGCGCAGCTTCTTTCACGGTCCCTCTTCCATCCGTAAACGACGTGTGCTTAATATGCTTCTCGACATGACGCGCGCAACTCTTCTGAACAGGGTGATCTCGTTCAGCGTCATCGCGACGCTGTTTCTGGCCGTCGTTCAGCCTGCGTGGGCTGATGAAGAAGAAGGCGGCGATTTCAAGGATCCGACGATCGTCACGGACGACAGCACGTCGACTCCGGCGGGCGTGAAGGATTTGGGTAAGCCCGAGAAGAAGCCGATCGTGGATCCGGTTTACGACCACTGGTGGTTTTGGGCCGGCGCGGTCGTCGTCGTTGCCGCCGTGGTCACTGCGGCGGTCATTCCCCTGCAAAAGAAAGCGCCGTCCTGCACGTCCACCTACGGCCTTGGCTGCGCCGGAGACGGGAGATAGCTCATGCGCCATTTTGCACGATTTTCAAAGGGACTTCTTGGCGCTGGCCTCGTTGTTGGAGCGCTGCTCAGCATGAGCGGCTGCGGCGACTACGCCCTCTACAAGGTCGACGTCAGCTCCATCGACTCCTCGAACCGGGGAGACATCGATCAGTGCCGGCTCACCATCACCGACGAGGGTGGAAAGACCGTCCTCGACCACTACATGCTGCAGGCCGTGTACAACGGCGCGGGTGACCTCGTGCAGGGCTGCGCCGGCACGAAGACGAAGGCGGCCATCGGCACGTTCAGCTACAGCAGCTCACGTTCGAGCGGCAGTCTGACCTTCGTCGTCGAGGCCTACGATGCCAACGGCTATGACCCAACCGATAGGACGAAGAATCGCTTGCAATGGAATACGAGCGACTCCCCCGGCCCCATTTCCGTCAAGACCTATCCGCCCGAGATTCCGGTCAGCATAGCCATCAAGAAACAGTAGCCGGATTCAGGTCCCCGACCTTCCGCAGCCGAAGCCCGCCGGCGAACAGCAAGGCGGGCTTTTTTGTAGGTCGACGCTTCCGAGACGAGGCCGGCATTCCCGTCCGAACTACATCGCGGCCGACACCTGCCGATGGTAGCTCCAGCGGAGGACTACGATGACCGGACAAGAGCCGTCGGCGAAACTATCGGAAAGCATCCTCGAGGAGCTGTGGTTCGGCGAGGACGACTCGCAGGCATCCGACGAACAGGCGGCCGCGAGCTTCGCGGCCGCGATGGCAGATCTAGAGGGTCTACGGCCCTTCTCGGAGGTGGCACGACGGGTCCTCGACGAAGTGGGCAATCCCAACTTCGAAATCGGACGCCTGCAGGCGATCATCGAACAGGATCCCGCGCTGGCGACGAAGGTCCTACGCTTGGCCAACTCGGCGGCGTTCAGGCCGCGCGAGCCTTGCGGATCCGTCAAGCAAGCGATCATGGTGCTTGGTGCTCGGACGCTCGGTGAAGTTGCGATGTCGCTGTCGCTCATGGCGATGTTCTCGG
>CAZTTW010000256.1:0-6579 GCA_964616265.1 uncultured Myxococcales bacterium
GATTGGCAGTCTGGAGGATCTGCTTCATCATCGGTCGGTTGACTACGTTTCGCGCGTCGCGGCCCTCGAGACCGTTGATGAGCCTTGACCCGACGTCCTTCGGCAAGAGGAGCCACGGTGGGCGCCCCCCGTCGAGTTGCACGTCGGTGGCGTTCGACAGGAATACCGCCGCGTGCACGTAAGGCCGCTCCCTGCCGAGCTGTCGCTCGAGAAGGTCGGCCAGCACCTTGGCCTTCAGGTTGGCCCCCGGATACGGGCACTCGATGGTGCGTCGCCGACTTCCATCCGTAAACGTCCAGTCGACGATGTCGCCTGTCAGCCGACCGGGGTGGCTCTTGATCTCGACCAAGAACAATCCCTGGCGCGACAGAAAAAGCAGATCGATCTCGTAGAGCCGTCCCGATGACGGGTCGTAGAGCTCATAGAGTTCCCATGCCTGCTGGGGATCGGTATCCGAAAGGGACTCGTGTTTGTAGATGATGTCGAGCGCCTGTCGCTCCCACGGGAACGGCGTCGTTCGCCCACGATGAATCCGTTCCTCGGAGAGTGCCACGCTACTTGGCCCCCTGGCTACGCACGAACTCGGCGGCTTCGGGTTCTGCGTCGGGCGACACCATGGCGGCGTCGATGTGCCCGAACCCAGCACTTCGCAGGTCACTCGCCGCATCCGTGCCCGGACGGACAATGATCGTTCTACCTCGTGCGCCGACCAGGACCGCAGCGAGCCCTCCCAACTGCCGGAACGCACCGTTCGATGACACGACGGCAACCTGGTCGGTCCACGAGAGGGTATGGTCGGCGGCGAAAGCCTTGGCGACAGCCACCAGCGCGGCGCCACCAGCAACGGCGAGCTTGGTCGCGGGGGTCAGAGGGGGAACGACAACGGGAGCTGATTTGACGCCGAGTGCCTCGGCGATTTCGTCGATGGTTGTCGGACGGCTGCTGTCGGTGACCATCTTCTTCGCGACATGGTCCTGGATGCCGACCCAGTCAGGACCGAAGGGCTCGTCATCTGCCAGGCCAGAGATGCCGAAGCATTCGGATGGAGAGAACGCAGCCCCCCATGTTCCAGCGGCATCGCGCAGCAAGATATCGAGCCGATCGCCATGTCCCAGCGCGCCAGCAAACTGCGACCAACGTGCATCCGCATCCGCACCAAATCGGCGCGGCGAAACCTCCCGCGCGTCGAGCGCTCGAAGCCCAAGTATTGCCGCGTCGTAGAATGCTCCGCAGTCCTTCAATGTTGGCTGATTCGTCGTCATCAATGTGCCTTGTCGTGAGACCCGCAGGAATTGTCGCTTGGTCTCCTCAGATACACCAGAGTGCGTCGAGAATATCACCATCGGCGAGTCCATCAGGCATCGAATGCGGCTCGATAAGCTACGCCACGACGGCCCACCGGGAGCAAGACAGGTCAGTCGTGGAGATGGCGCGCGGTGGCTTGGTTCAGACGGAATTCCCTGGGCGGCGACGGTCGATGACGTCTTCTGGCCTCGGCGGCCGCTTTCCCCCCCGATTCATAGCCCCGATCATCGCAGCAGAGGCTCAAGCAGGCTGTCTACCGCAATCACCTCACGCAAATCCTCATATGGGACGAGCACGTCGTGCGCCCCCCAAGCCACGCAGCCAGTGCTCTCAGTATCGAACACGAACAGCAAGCCCTCAGGAGTCAGGGCAAACGGCCATCGCTCGACCTTGGCGGGTTTGGTCCCGTCCGCGATCATCGATTCATCCGTTAGGTTATTCCCGTCTCGGGCGTTCTCGAGCAGGAGCGCCTTGGCGCAGTATGAAGATAGCCAAGTGCGGTGGTCGACTTTCCACCCCAAGTCGCCCAAATCGATACGGCGTACACTCTGCGTCAGGGAATACGTCAGACTCGACGTGCGAACTGATGGGCGGAACATGAAGGCTTCCTCCACTTCGAACGTGAGAAGACTCAAGAAACCGTGGTCGGCAAGGGTCACACGTAAACCTCGCTCGATCAGGTCTTCACCGGTCTCCGAAATTTCAGGGTCGTTGCGCCTTGCCCCCTCCAATCGCCGTAGTTCGTGGAGCGCGGCGATCGCGGTTCCTTCGAAAGCGCTGTTGAGTTCTCGGGCCTGCAACGCCGACATGCCGGACGAAACCTCAGGATACCGTATGTCCACCCGAGTCGGTGGATGGCCCGGCAACAACTCGTTCAGGGTTCGAGTAACAATCCGAAGCGATCCGACCGTCACCGGCTCACCAACCGGGGTGCCAAATCCATACCGCGCTCGACGATCCCGCACGAACTCTGCGTTCAACGCTTTAGCCCCTTGGCTTGCCTCCTTCGAGAACATTTGGACATCTATGCCTGCGTCCGCAAGATCCATCATCCCTCGGCCGTGAACACGAACGTCCGGATCAAGCATGCCAATGAAGACTCGACCAACACGCCGATCAATCAGCCTTCTGGCGCAGGGAATCTTCGGCGAATTCCGCCATATACACGGTTCTAGGGTCGTGTAGACGTCAGCTCCCTCGACAGATTTGCCTGATAGCTTTCGCTCAAGAGCAGTGTACTCAGCGTGTTCTCCCTCAGCGAGTTCACCGCGGTACGCCTCTGCTAGCACTTCGCCATGTCGAACAACCACGACGCCAACGCGTGGGTTGACCTTTGACTCCTCGACCTGGCATTTCTGTGCGGCGGCAAGGGCCAGTCGCATGTAGTCCTCTGGTGGATAGATGGCCATTCGTTTGATCCTTGCGGCGGAGGTAGTCGACGAGGGGTTGGGACGCGTGAAGAGTGTGCGTTCAGGATCGAACGCGCGTGAGCAGGTCCACATCCTGGGCGTGACGCCAAAGCGAAGCGCAGAGGCGCCGCCAGAGAGCTTCGTCTATCGGAAGTCGATCGCCACGCTTGAGCGGCGATACCATCGTGCCAAGCCGCCCTAACTCCCTGTCAGTGACAACCCCTCCTGAATGAACGATGCAGTTGCGTGCAAGGAACGTAGCCTTCAGGTCCTCCACGACAAGCTCGTGCTCTGTGCCCACAGACGTGACATCAATACCCAATGCACGATCTATATCTTCCGGTCGCGTTTCGTAGTCACCATTGATGACCTTCTTTGCTTGCTTCACTGTCGGTTTATCTTTGTTAAATTCGGGGCGGCACGGCAGTTCACGCAGGAGCGTTTGCAAGAGAAATTCCTCGTAGAACGTGACTGCATCTACAACGCAGAGGTAGTGCAGGCGGCGTGGTTGCTCGTCGAGGAGGCTATCGAAGTCGTTCAACGGGAGGTTTAGGTGTGCTGCAAGGGCAGCTGCAACGAAGTCGGCTGGAGCAGTTGCAGACGTGGGTCGGAGCCTCCTAAGCGAGTCCAACCCCGCGAGCACGACCCAGTAGAAATCGTTGATCTCGGATATTGCGTCCCGAAAGGACGCCAGAGCTGGCGTAATGGGCGGTCGCTGGTCTCGGGGTGGAAGGTAGGGCCTCTCTGACATAGGGGATACTACCTCAGACTTGCGCCGGGTTCGGGAACAAAGCGGCCCTCTGAGATCTACGCCACGCGTTTCCCAGCACAGGTCGAGGTGCTCGACAATGTTGCGATGCCGGCAGACCCGTCGGAAACGACGTGGCCAAACGCGTAGGGTGTCTCTTGGGTCATCAAAACCGTTTCGACGTCGCCGAGGGCCGACACAGAGGCCGACACAACCTCCAGCTCGATTCCGCCATGAAGTCTCCTGAGGAGTTCCGAAACATCAAGAACCGCGGTGATAAGGCCGACAAATGGAACACCTACCGTTCGCGATGCGAGCTGAGCAAGCCCGCACTCGTCGACGCCCTGCTCTTTCATCGCCTGATAGGCGGGCATGGCTTCAACACTTTCACTAGGTGCGCCAACTTGCTTCGACCAAATTTCCTCTGGCGAACGGGAGGCGGGAAAAGCGTGAAGAGAGAGGTTCCGAAAAGCCGCTGGCCCTGCCCCAAGGCCAGCTTCGATGACAAGTCCAAACCCTGGCCGTTCCAGCGCAGTCCGAGCGAGCGCATTGTCGACACCACAAAACGCAACAGCAGGATCGTCCCCAGCTCGCCTTGTCCAAGAACCGAAGCGGCTCTCGTTGAGAAATGTTTCGAAGCCGATCGCGTCCAGCCAATCTCCAACTACACGGGCCTTCCTTCGTCCAATATCCCTGACGAACGAAAGCATTGAAGTGCTATCGTTCGACTCGGCGATGCGGTCATAGTCTTGCAATACTAGCTGCACGTCCCGCGTAACATCGTAAGGCAAGGCGGCTAATGCCCACGCGAAAGCTAGGCCGAGATTTCCGAGTCCAATGATCCAAAGACGCGAAGGAAGCCAGCTAAGTTTGGGTTCCGTTGCATCGACACCCAGCCAATCTGTTCCCGGCTTCCAAAGCGAAAGGCCAAGAGACCGGCGACCGGCCATTGCATGATCTCCAGCGTGATAGGCAAAGACTTCTGCAGCGCAGGCTCCCGCAGCCAACATGGGTGCAAGAGCTTCGCCTTGGGGCGGCTCGCCCCGGAGACGGTGACCGAGGCTTCCAAGCTAGAGTCCTCCCCGTTGCCAAGATCCGGCTGCTCCTCCCACCACGGTGGAGAATGCGGTTGTCGTGGGGGACGAGCACTTTGTTGCGACAACACCCTCAGCCCATCTTGCGGCTGCGACTGATCTCTAGCGACGGCTCTGCCGAGGACCCCGGTCGTCGCGAATTGCGGGCGCCGGCGCGGCGCTCGGTCCTTCACTTGGCTAGGCCAAACCTTCACTTCTCCCGCTTTGTGATCGCGGCCATTACCCTCGCCAAGGCCGAGTCGAAGGCCGCAGGATCGTCGTGGTCGCGAAAGTCGGCGATAACGCGGTCACGGATCCTCTGGGCAAGCCCTGGTTTGCTTGGCTTCCATTCGTCGATGACGTAGTTGTCGAGCCGAATGGGCAAGAGATAGGTTGCGCCGCCATCGCGGGCCTCTCGCGCAAGGGTTTCCTCAAGTTCGTTGAGCAACCCCACCCTCTCGAGAGAGGCTCTTGAGCACACGAGAATAACTCGATCGTGAGCATTCACGCCTGCATGCATTACATCATGCAACCTGTCTCCGGGTGGCGCGTCTTCTTGGAAGAAGAACGTTTGGACGCCGCGAAGCTTGAGAGCCTCATTGAGCTTCTTGGCAAAGGCATGATCTGGACCACCATAGCTGATGAAGGTGCTCTGCAGATTCTCACCGGTACAATCGGAAATGGGAACGTCGTAGTGGCCTCGGGTAGCCCCGGGACCTTATGGCCCCGGGGCCCCCACAGATCCGGGCGTGCGCGACTGACGCACCCGGCTCTTCGAGGTCGGAGATTCGCTTGTCGGTCCGTTGCGTTTCAGATCGTGCGTACAACAACACGTGGCCTGGGTAGCGGGTAGCGGACGAGCAGTCTGATGAATTTCTCCCACCGCATGTTCGCCCGCTACGACCGGCGGTCAAGCCACTTACGCCAGATGCGCTGCACCTCGTGCGCAAAGCGCGAGAGCCCTTGGGAGTTCCCGGTTATCCCGTAGTATCCGTAGTGCCCTCGGAGCTTCGACGCCAACGCGCGATGCTGGTCCGCTATGTCGTCGTGCCGGTGTTCCCGACACCACTGCCGTATGCGGTCCAGCGCCCTCGTGAGGCGCTTGGTCGCCGTCCTGCGCTGCACATACCATCGATTCTTTCGGGACACGTTCCATAGGTGCGTGAATCCGAGAAAATCGAAGGTCTCTGGTCGTGGCTCGCTCCCGGTGCCCCCGCGCGGCTGCCCTGGACGTTGCAGCGGGCGCTTGAATGCCACCAGCCGCGTCTTTTCCGAGTGCAGTTTCAGGCCGTACTTGCCGAATCGCTTCGGCAGCACCGCCATCACACGCCTGGCGTCTTCTTCCTGTTCGAAGACAAGTACGAAGTCGTCCGCATAGCGGACGAGCTGTGCGCGCCCTTGCAGGCGCGGACGCACGTCCCGCTCGAACCACTCATCCAAGACCTCGTGCAAGTAGATGTTCGCCAAGAGCGGCGAAATGACGCCGCCCTGGGGTGTACCCGATTCTGGGTACGTCACCGCCCCTCCCTCCAACACTCCCGCCTTCAGCCATTTGTGTATCACTTTCCGCAACACCCCGTCCGTCACCCTCCGGTCAAGGAACCCCCGAAGTTGTGCGTGGTCGAGCGTGCCGAAGAAATCTGAGATGTCGGCATCTATGATAATGCCGCCACCACAGGCCATCAGCCCGTCCCACAACGCTTGAAGTGCGTCGTGCGCGCTTCGTCCAGGCCGGAATCCGTACGAGCTGGACTTGAAGTCCTGCTCGTAGATGGCTTCCAGCACCATGGCCACCGCTCGTTGCAGAATCTTGTCCTCCAACGTCGGTATGCCAATTGGTCGAGTTCGCCCGTCGCCCTTCGGGATGTGCACCCGGCGCACCGGCGGGGCCACGTACGTGCCCAGCTTGAACCGATCGAGTAGCCCCTGGAGGTTTGCCTCCAGATTCACCTCGTAGTCAGTAAAGCTCTGCCCGTCTACCCCAACCGCCGCGTCTTTGCGCACCCGTTGCGTCGCCTCCCGCAACCACGCCAGGTCAATGACA
>CAZTTW010000257.1:0-6546 GCA_964616265.1 uncultured Myxococcales bacterium
CCCCATACGGGATGACCTCGGCGCCCGCCTCGGCAGCGAAACGCAGGAGATCGCGAACCTCGGTGTCGCTGGTTGGATAAGCGACCCCGTCGGGAAACGCGCGGATCCGGCCGAAACGTAGCGCGATCCAGTCGCCGAGACTCTGGCCGCATGCGTGGCGAACACGTTCCTCGGCGGTGGAGACAACCAGCGGATGGCGTGGAAGTCGCGGCGTCCCCACGGAGCGAAGCACGGTTTCCAGCGGCGCGTCCTGCGGCTGCCGAGCTGGGCCAAGCTTCTCGGCAAGAAACGCTGTCGCCGTCGCGGGAAGCGGGAATGAAACAGCTTCGTCGCCCCAGCCGTTCCATCGCCTCATGCGAGCCCCAAGAGCGAATGCGTGGTCGTCACAGATTGATCGTACCGCAGGAAGGGAAGAAAGCGACTCGCGAGACCAACGGAAATCGGAGCAGGAACGTCGCAGATTCAGCGCCTGATCATCGCGCGGGAGCTGCT
The DNA here is from genome assembly GCA_964616265.1 of uncultured Myxococcales bacterium. Classification (GTDB taxonomy): domain Bacteria; phylum Myxococcota_A; class Polyangia; order Fen-1088; family Fen-1088; genus Fen-1118. The sequence goes on from CAZTTW010000257.1 coordinate 493, forward strand.
CGGCAAGGGGTGCGCGGCGCGGGCTGCGCTACTCGTCCTTTGCGTCGTTGGTGTTTTGAGGTACGAAGTAGACGTCCGTGGGGCGCAGCTTGCTGTTGCGTAGGAAGCGGGGCCGCACCGGCATGCCGATCCAGTCGAGAGACGCGGCGGCACAGTCGACGCCCATGAGGCGCGCGAGAAAAAGCGTGTCGACCCCGTCGAATTCGATAAGCGCGAGAACGTAGGGCGTTTGGCTGAGGAATTCTTCGGAGCCGAAATGGCAGACGGTGAAGGCGTGGATGCGGGCGGGGCGGTCGCTGATGTCGACCCAGGCGGTTTCCTCGCCGGTGACCATGTCGTGGCCGCGCGGGGTGGCGTAGGTGTAGCCGGATCCGGGCGTGCGGGTGGCTAGAAGGTGTCGGTTGGACGCCGCCGCGAACCACGGGCTGTCTTGTGCGTAGGAATGAAGGTAGGTGACCTTGTATTCCTGCTCAATTTGGATGGGCGCCATGCGCTTGAGCATGGCCAGGGTGTCGGGATCGGTTTCCGTTGGGAAAGGCACGCCGTGGACGATGTAACCGCCGAGCGTTTCGGGGACGCGAGTGGGAAGTTTTGCCATCGTGAGTCCTCTCAGTCCTGCCGTTCCATGACGGTGACGGCAATGTAGGTACCGGTGCCGGCGTGCGAATGGATCGCGCCGCGGCGGGCATTGGGGACCTGCAAAGTCTGGTTTCCGAAATGCTTACCGACGGTGCCCTGCAGCTGCCAGAGGGAAAATACCGCTTGCATGAGCCCGGTGGCGCCGACGGGGTGTCCGCAGGCGAGGAGCCCGCCCGATGGATTCACGGGACAGACGGGCTTTTCAGGCAACGCAAGGCCGTAGTCGACGCTCGGCATGAAGGCGCGGCCCGACGCCGCAAAGGGACCGCCTTCGCCGTAGCGGCACAGGCCGAGATCTTCGTAGGTCTGGACTTCGCTCGACGTGTAGGCGTCGTGCAACTCCACGAAGTCGAGCTCGTGCAACGGATCGCGGATGCCGGCCTGTTTGAAGGCCATCTTGCCCGCCATGCGCCCGCCGCGGAACGAGTGAACGCCCGGGTAGCGCGTACCGCGATCCCACAGCGCGCGGTAGTAGGCGCGCGTTTCGTCGGAAGTGCTCTCGGCTTCGGTGGCGTAGTCGCGCATGAACACGTCGTAGTCGTGGTGCGGGCGATCGGCCATGCGCATGGCGTCGGTGCCGCGACCGATGCCACTGATTTTCACGCTGGGCCGAACCAAGCGTGCGCCGGCTGCCTCCAGCCTGCGCACGCCCTCGTCGGAAGCCAGCACGGTCACGGCGGCACCATCCGACATCACGCAGATGTCGAGGCGGGTGAGCGGCCACGCCACCATGGGTGACTGGCGCACGTCTGCGACGGAGTAGCGGTGAGGTTTTTGTGCGTAGGGATTGTGGAGCGCGTTGGTGTGGTTTTTGACCGAGACGTGCGCCATCTGCTCGACGGTGGTGCCGAACTCCTTCATGTGGCGGGTCACCATGATGGCGTAGTAGCCGCTGTAAAAGCCGCCGACCGGGTAATCCCAGGTTACGTCCGAGGCCAGGGCGATGAATTCATTGCCTTTCCACGTTTCGACGTGGCTCATGGTCTCCCAGCCGAGAACCACGCATACGTCCATGTGTCCGGACGCCACCGACTTCCAACCTTCCTGAAAGGAAAGGCCGCCGGTGGCACCACCGCCTTCGACGCGATGGCTCGGCTTGGGAATAAGACCGAGATAGTCCTGAACCATCGCTCCCGCCTTGAGCTGGCGCAGGAAGTGGTCCGAAAAATAGGACATTACCGAGCCGTCAACTGCGGAGTTGAAGGTCGACTGATCGAGTCCGATATCGGCGAGCGCGGCGTCGTAGGCTTCCTTGACGATGCCCTGGAAGTTTTTATCGGGCCGAGCCTTGGCGAACCTGGAGACACCGCCCGAGACAACGTAGACTGATCGCAAGGGAACCTCCCGAGGTCGCGTGAGATGAGCACGCTCAATTCAAGGGTAGCAGTGTCGGATGGCTCGGGCAAAGTCTGGGAGCCCGACGAAGCTCGACGGTCGCAAGCGAACCTCACGCGATTCATGGCATTCGTCCGGGGAACCTACGCGAGCGAAGTATCGAGCTATTCCGACCTCTATGCGTTTTCCATCAACCGTCCGGCCAGTTTCTGGAGCGCGGTGTGGGATTTTTGCGGCGTCATTGCCGAAGGAAGCCGCGAACCTGCCGTGCTCGACGGCGATCAGATGCCGGGGGCACGCTGGTTTCCGAACGTACGCCTCAACTTCGCCGAGAATCTGTTGCGCTTTCGTGACGGCCGCGTAGCGTTCATCGCGGCCAATGAGCTCGGCGCCCGCCGCAGCTTCACCTATCGAGAATTGCGCGCCGAAGTTTCCCGGCTTGCGCAGGCATTGGCGGCGGCAGGGGTCGGGCCAGGCGACCGCGTGGCGGGCTACCTTCCGAACATTCCCGAAGCCGTCATCGCGATGCTGGCCACCGCCAGTCTGGGTGCAGTGTGGTCGTCCTGTTCGCCCGACTTTGGCGCCTTTGGCGTGGTGGATCGTTTCGGGCAAATTCAGCCCAAGATCCTGTTCGCCACCGCCAGCTATTCCTACGGCGGAAAACGCTTCGACTGCTTGGAGCGTGTCGCCGAGATCGTCGCACGCATCGGGGACCTTCAGCGCGTGGTGGTGGTGCCCTATCTCGAATTGCCGACCAGTCTTGCTGCGCTTCCCGGTGCCGTCATCCTGTCCGACTTCGTTGCGCCCTTTGCGCCGGTCGCTCCGGCTGCTTCGTTGGGACTCGCGTTTTCGCGTCGGCCCTTCGATCATCCGCTCTACGTTCTCTATTCCTCGGGTACCACGGGCGTGCCCAAGGGGATCGTGCACGGCGCGGGCGGAACGCTTTTGCAGCACTTGAAAGAGCTGGTGCTGCACACCGATTTGTCGCGTTCCGACCGCGTCTTCTATTTCACCACGTGCGGTTGGATGATGTGGAACTGGCTGGTGTCGAGCCTTGCCGTCGGTGCGACGATGATCCTCTACGATGGATCGCCGAACTATCCCGACGGAAATGTGCTGTGGGATCTCGCGGACGAGCTGGGCATTACCGTGTTCGGCACCAGTGCGCGTTGGCTGGCGGCGACCGAAAAGGCGGGCATCAAGCCGCGGACCACCCATGGACTGAAAGCGCTGAAGACCATTTTGTCGACGGGTTCGCCACTTTCGCCCGAGAGCTTCGATTACGTCTACCGCGATATCAAGACGGACGTGCTGCTCAGCTCGATTTCGGGCGGGACGGACATCCTTTCGTGCTTCGCTCTCGGAAATCCGCTCTTGCCCGTGTGGCGAGGCGAGCTGCAGTGCCGCGGGCTCGGCATGGACGTCGTCGTGCTCGACGAGGACGGCCGTCCGGTTCGCGGCGCACCCGGCGAGCTCGCGTGCCGGACACCCTTTCCGTCCATGCCCGTCGGTTTCTGGTACGACCCCGACGGTCGCAAGTACCGGACCGCCTACTTCGAACGCGTGCCGGGCGTGTGGTGCCACGGCGATCACGCCATCCTCACCGAGCACGATGGATTGATCATTCTGGGACGCTCGGATGCAACCCTGAACCCGGGCGGCGTGCGCATCGGTACCGCAGAGATCTACCGGCAAGTGGAGCGCGTTCCCGAAGTGCTCGAATGCTTGGCCGTCGGTCAGGACTGGCAGGGCGACGTGCGTATTGTTCTGTTCGTCCGCCTGCGACCGGACGCTCTGCTAGATGCCGAGCTTGCGGCGCGCATTCGCACCACCATTCGGACCGGAACGACGGCTCGTCATGTGCCGGCCAAGATCGTTGCCGTGCCCGATTTGCCGCGCACCGTTTCCGGCAAGCTCGCCGAGCTGGCGGTTCGCAACGCGATTCACCGCCGGCCGGTGGCAAATAGTGCGGCTCTGGCCAATCCCGAATCGCTCGACTATTTCCGCGATCTCGCCGAGCTAGCCGACCCCTGAGAGGTCGCTCTCGGCGTAGAGTCGATCGATGATTGAGGCGTATTTCTCGACGATGATATGCCGCCGGATCTTCATGCTCGGGGTCAGCTCGTCGGTCGCCTCGGTGAAGTCGACGGGCAACACAGCGAAGCGGCGGATACGACCATAGTTGGGCAGGCTGGCGTTGAGGCCGTCCATCGCCGAGCTGAGTGCGGCGGCGACTTCGGGCGCTTCCGCCGCCTCGGCAATATTACCGTGGCCGTAGGCGCGGACGGCTTCTTCGCTGAGGGTCACGAGGGCGATGCAGAAGGGACGACGATCGCCGTGGACGAACGCTTGTCCCACCAAAGGACAGGACGTTTTGATGCCGTTCTCCAGCTCTTGCGGTGCGATCTTCTTGCCGGTCGCGGTGATGATGAGATCCTTCTTGCGGTCGGTAATCTTGAGGCAGCCGTCTTCGAAATGGCCGACGTCGCCCGTGTGAAACCAGCCCTCTTCATCGAAGACCGCAGCGGTAGCGGCGGAATTGCGGTGGTAGCCATGGAAGACGGATGGACCACGCAAAAGGATTTCGCCGTCATCGGCAATCTTGTGCTCGATCACGTCCAGGGCCGGTCCGACGGTACCGAAGCGGAACTTCTCGATGCGATTGACGAAACAAGCCGCGAAGGTTTCCGACAGACCGTAGCCTTCGAGCACGAGCAGACCGGCGGCGTGGAAGAATTCGGCGATGTCGGCTGCTAGCGGCGCGCCACCTGAGAGCAGGAACCGGCAGCGATCGAGCCCGAGCTTCGCTCGCAGCTTGGTGAAGACCAGACGGTCCGCGAGGCGGTGTCGCCAGCGCAGCAGAAGGCTTGGTCGCGCGCCAGCTCGTACGGCCTGACTATGCCGGCGGCCCACGCGCATGGCCCAGGCGACCAGCGCGCGCTTGACGAAAGATCCTTGCCGAAAGGCTTGAGTCACGGCGGCGTGGAACTTTTCGAAGATGCGCGGTACGCCCGCCATGTACGTGGGGCGCACTTCCAGCAGATTGTCCTTGATGTGCAGCACTCCCTCGGTAAACGCGATGGGCGCACCGGTCAGGATGGGCGCCCACGCCATCTCGCGACCAAGCACGTGCGCAAGGGGCAACCAGAGGTACTGGACGTCACTTTCTCGCAAGGTCAGCGCCCGGCAGGCGCTGCCCACGGCAGAGGTGAGATTGCCGTGCGTAAGCACCGCGCCCTTGGGCGCGCCCGTGGTGCCGGACGTGTAGATGATGGTGTAGGTCGCAGCCGGGGTCGCGGCCGAGGCACGCAGGGAAAGGGCATCGGGATGCATCCGGTTGTAGACGCGGCCGAGGGTCAGGGTATCGTCGAGGCTCCGCACGGCGGAGCGGGTTTCGGCCGAAGCGCCCGCGAGAACGTCGGCGAGCTTTACGCTGGTGCGACCGCGGTCGTCGGGGCGTTCGAGCGAGGCGTCGCCGCCGATGCAGATGGCTTCCAGCTTGCCCGGACTGACCAGGGAAAGGATCTTTTCGAGCTGGGCTGCATCCTCGACCAGGATGGCGCACGCCTCGGCGTCGGCGGCGATGAAGGCGCAGTTGGACGCTGTGCTGGAAGGAAAGATGGGGACCGACACCAGGCCCGAAAGCACACAGGCGAGATCGCCAAGCAGCCATTCAAATCGGGTCTGGCTGAGAATGCAGACCTTGGCGGTCGTCTTGAGGCCGAGGGCAAGGAGGCCGCCCGCCAGGTCGCGAGCCATGCCGTCGGCTTCTCGCCACGAAACGTCGCGCCAGCTCCCGTCGCGCTTGTACCGAAATGCCAGCGTCGGGCCACTTCGGGCGACCCGCTCGGTCCACACGTCGAGGGCTGTCTGGATGTTACGCGAACTGACGCTCATCTCTTACCGTGGCTCGCCAAGAACAGCTCGTCAACTCATGAATGAAGACGGAACAGGTCGGGTATTCGCCTCGCGTTTGTTGCTGTCGCAGGCTTGCATAGGGCGGCGCTTGTGGCCACGATTGAAGGAGGAGGCCGCCATGGTCCCACGAGCCGATTCGACCGCGCTCTCGCTGGCGAGCGA
>CAZTTW010000258.1:0-6526 GCA_964616265.1 uncultured Myxococcales bacterium
GCCGAAGCCAACTGGCCCTGGACAAGATTGATCTTGTAGAGAGACGCGTACCAGCTCCCGAATTGGCGGAGCAGGTCGACGTCGGGCGTATCCAACTGTCCGGTCGTCGCCGGAGCGACTGACACGCTCAGTGTGGTGTTCATGCCGACTGATGCCAAGTAAGTCGACTGATAGTCGCTGAGGCCTATCACCGAGCTGTTGGGATGCCAGAACAAGTCCTGGCCACGAATCGACATGGCACCCTCGGCCGGGTACCAGATGTTCGTCGGCCCACCGTTAGGCACATCACCGATCGAGGACGTTGAACGCGTCGCCAGTCCGGTCGAATTGCCAAGCCACCGGATGTCGGCTCCCGTCGTGGCGATCTCGGGACCCAGCCAAACGAGGATTCCGGGCTGCAATTGGTGAGCAGTCTGGATGATGCGGCTCCAGTTGACGGACGTGGGTGCGAGGTAGCCGGAAAACACGATCTGATATACCGGACCGTAGCTGCGCACGAGCTCAGTGAGCTGGTTGATGAAATAGGCCTCATAGTCACTGCTCGAGCTCGGATGGTGGTCGTCGAGTGGAGACACGTAGAAGCCGACTCTCATTCCGGCCGCATGCGCAGCATCGGTGAATGCCTTGACCAGATCCCCCTGACCGTTCAGCCAGGGGCTGCCTTTGACTGAGTAGTCCGTGTATGCAGACGGCCACAGGCAGAACCCCGTGGTGTGTTTGACGACCAGTGACACTTGACCGAAGCCTGCGTTCTTGATCTCACGGACCCACTGGCTGGCGTCAAGATCGGTCGGGTTGAAGAGCGCGGCAGTGTCCTTCGCCGGGTCTCCGAATTCTGTGCCATCGAAGGTGGTCAAGCCGAAATACAGCAATGCAATCAGCTCCGTCCGTTGATAGGCGGCCTGCGCGGGAGTCGGTAGCGGCCCCACGCCTGCCGGACCGCCCGAGCGGTTGGGACAGGTTGGGAACACCAATGGCATCACACCGGTCCCGGCGTCAACCCCGCCCGTGCCACCGGCGTCCGAGCGGTCGAGCACGCCCAGGCTGTGGTCGTTCTTGCAAGCCAGAAATGCAACCGGGACGATCAGGAGAAGTTTGCATCGCATTGGCCGCCCTTGCCCTCTTATGGAACGAAGCAAGGCGGCCTTTCAACGGCTTCTCGGGGCCAAGGCCGCACGAGCATGATCGGCGAAGCGACCCTGGGGAAAATCGTCCAGATATTGCTGAAAGTCGCCACGAGCTCCGTCCCAGTCGCCGATCTTCGCGCGACAGGTGGCGCGGCCGTAACGCGCCCGCTCGGTCACCGAGTCGGTCTGGCCCCGGACAGAGAGCAATTGGTCGAAGTCGCGAAGGGCGGTCGAGTACCTTCCCTTGTCGGCGCGCAACTCAGCGCGCGCCACGAGCATCTCCCGGCCAACCCCTTTGCCGGACAGGGTTTGTCCATCCAATAGCTCGAGAGCTTGTGCGTTGCGGCCGAGCCGCAGCAAAGCTTCTATTCGGGTTGCGGTCGCCTCCTGCGCCAGGGCGCCCGAGCCGAATTCCGCGCCGAGACGGTCGAGAACGGCCAGGGCCTGTTCGGGCTCACCGTCGCGCCTCAACTTCGAGATGGCGCTGGCGAGCAGTCTCGATTCCTGCGCCAACTGCGACGAACCGGAGGGTGGAGCAAGGGCCAACGCGCGCTTGGGAGTCAGCGAATCCTGCGCTGTGGCCCTCAAGCCACGCGTTTCCCTCACCGCGTCCCTGCGAGGGGCCCGCGGCGGGTCGACCACCGCTTGTGCCTCGGGCACAGGGTCCGGCGTCTCCGCCGGCACCGCCGTTTCGGCTGCCTGCTCGGCATTCGCGAATGACCTACCATTGGGTTTCCCCTTGGGAAGGCTGGCTCGTGCCGCGCTATCGGCCGCCCGCAGGGAAGCCGTGTGCAACACATGCAAGACCGAAGCAGAGAGAGTCCCACCCAACAACACCAATCCCGTCGCGACAAGAACTTGCCGAAGAAGCGGCCGTGTCGGTCGCGCATAGGCTCTCGACCGGGCGCGCGCGTTGCTGCGTAGGCGCGCGTGGATTTCCGCCAGTTTCTTTTCGCCGATCGGACGAGGTTCTGCAGCCACACGCAGCAATGCGCCGGCGATCTCTTCGTCACCACTTCCGGGTGGTTGCGCCGTCCAGCGTTCGCGAATCGGGGTTTGCTCATCGATGCGTGTCATGGCTCCCTCCCCAAGGCTCGCTTCATCTCGTGGAGAAACCGCGTCCGGGCCCTGTGCAGATGCACCCAGACCGTGGCCGGGTTGAGGCCCGTGAAGGCCGCTATCTCCTCGCCGGACATCTCCTCTAGCTCGAACAAGATCATAACCGTACGGTACTTGTCGGGCATTCGGTCGAGGATACGATAGACTTGCTCGGACGACTCTCGCCGTTCCAAAGCGTCGACGGGCGTGGATTGCGGTGACGAGAGCGCTCGTTCGATATCGTGCGAACGGGCCCGCGAAAACCAGCGGCGAAAGCGGTCCCGACGACGTGCGTCCAGCACCACACGCTCCGTGATTCTGTAGAGCCAGGTGGTCACCTTTGCTTCGCCCCGGAATTCCGAAAGCCGGCGCTCCACGACGAGGAAGATTTCCTGCACTAGGTCCTCGACGTCGGCGCTCGGGCCTGCCAACCGGCTCGCCCAACGCGCGACCACAGGCGCGTGTGCACGATAGAGCACATCCAGATCCAACGCGTCCGTCGGCCTGACGACTGTCAGACTCACCTTCGAGTTAGGCAAACTCATGCGACGCCTTCTAGTGTATCGGCGTTCCTGGAATCTTTCAGTTGGATCGGCCCAGGCTTATTCCCAAGGTGAACTGCAATTCCAGGTGCGGCAACTCTCCGACATTGCCGTAGTTGCCGACGGTTAGGCGGTCCTGCCCTGGATAGATGAAGAGGTCCGCACCCGCCCATGCCGCGCCACGGTTCCAGCTCCAAAGACCGCGCACGCCCACCGCGAGCCCGAATTGTGCGCCGGTGTCGGATGAGGTCTGCTGTAGCCCGTCCCCTTGTACATGAAGCAGGGCGAAGACAGCGTTTCCGTGAATGTCGAGCATCCAGGCTCCACGGCGCAAACGCAGGTCTGGCCCGATCGAAAAGGCTGGCCGAATCCACTTCGCCTCAACCGCCGGTGACACGAACGACTGGGAGTGAGGACTGGTTGCGGAAAGCGCCGCATCGAACCCCAGCGGAATCCCGAAGGGAAACACCGCCCCCTCCACCCTGGCGCCAAAGACCGCTTCACCACCGACGATAGACATCAGTGCCGCCGCGCCCACATCAAATCCAACCGCCGGCTGGCGCGGCGGGGAGACCACCACGGTAGCCAACTCAGGACTGAACTTCGCCTGCCAAGCCGCGAGGATGACCGCCGCCGCTTCACCGAGGTCTGCACAGGAGGCAGCTCGGTCCAGCCGCCGTTCTGCCAGAAGTCCGCCGTCTGGCCCCAGCAACTGGATGTTCACGAATCCTTCGCCCGTGGAGAGTAACGCATGTGGCGCCTGCGGTATCCTGCCAGACTCACCATCAGACGTGAGGCGAGCCAGGTGCTCGCTGACCTCGCCAGGGGTAGGACATGTGCTGTCACCCTGGATGTCCATCATCGGTTGCGCCAGCCACAAGGCAAGCACCAGGAACGTCAGGGCAAGCCTCCGCCGTAGCGTTGGCTATCAGAGGAACGTCGAAGAGGAAGAGGTCGCAAATTCGAGGTCTGGCGATGGCGAGCCACGCGGGCAGTCTGGTACGGAAAGCCATCGCAAGTCCAGGGGCGTTCTCGTGCATGGAATCGAGCGTGCTGATGGTGTCGAACACGTCGATTCCAGCCGGGGGACAGGGATCGGCAACGTTCTGTCGTGACCGACATCGAGATATCCGAAGTGCGCGCAACGCAGCGTCGAGGCCAGAGCGGCAGTCTTCGCGGCCGGTGCGACGTTACCGTCGATCGCACCCGGACTCGTGAAGCGCAGGATCGCGTTGTCGTGGTTCGAACCCGTTGATCACGTAGAGCTGCCCTGAGGGCATGGCAGCACCGAGCGAGCGGGGCCCGTCCGCGACAACGCCCGCAATCGGTGCTCATCGTTCACCTCTCCTTGCAACGAGCACAGGCTTGACAAGCACGCAATGTAGAGGTGACTGACTCTGTTCGGTGGGGGCGTTTGCTGAAGAGAAGCCGAGGCCTGGTGCCAAGAGCCAGGGTGAAGGGCGACACTGGAGCAGCCGGACTTTCCCGAGTGGAACGATCAGCTAATCTAAACTAAGGCGCAATTTCGGCGTAATTTCCAGGGTGGCGCAGTTGCGAACGAGAAGTGCAAAATGTCTTCGTTCGTAGCAGGGCGAAGCACAGCCAGCGTTTTCGGAGACGGCAGTGATCTCGGCGGAGAACGTTAGTCATTCGGGCTGCTTCGTCACCAGGGTCGCCTCAGAGGCCAGCCGGGCTGCGTGCGCAGACATTCCGGACTTCAGCGTACGCAACGGCGGCACGTCGAGAGTCACGGTGGAATGTTCGATCCTGGGGCGATGACTTGATCACCCTGGCAACGCTCGCAACACAAACCGCGGTTCGTCGCCAGATGCGCGGCTCTCGCGAGTTGCATGAGCTATTCGCTGCTCGCCAGCCAGTCGAGCGCGCCGGGAGTCGCGCGCCAGTTATTCGCGCCATCGACGAGGTAGCAGATCGCCTCGTTCTCATCACCAAACCCGTGATAATCGGGAATTGACTTCGGCAGGCGCTTGCGGCCGAGCAGGAATGTGGGCACGTGGCGGTTCTCTTTGATCGCCGCACGGAGCAGCGAACGCGATTCGCTGCAGTCTCCGTCCCGGCGAAACGCCAGCAGCGCGCGGCTGTAGGACATCATCGCCGTGCCGTCCTCCTCGAACGCGGCCACCAGCCCCTCGGCCTCCTTGTCGCGGCCCAGCTCGAGCAGGCACGGTAAGAGCAAGTCCCTCACGCCCTGGTTGTCGTTCGGGTTGAGTCGCAGCATCTCTTGGTAGTGGGTCACCGCCACTTCGCGTTCACCGGCGTCCCACAGTATCTGGGCTAGGGAACAACGGGCGCGCATGTACGGTCGAGTCTCGAGCAAGCCCCAGAAGTGCCCGACGTTCTCCTCGAAGAATCCCTGCCCCAGCGCGCGCTCACCCGCAGCCACGCCCTGCTCCAATAGCTGCCGCGCCTCATGGCGATCCCGCACTTCCTCCGCCAGCAGAACATAGGCGTCGGCGCAGTCACCGGAGATTGCAAGCGCCTTACGGGCCAGTGCGATTCGCCGCTTCGGCTCCGTCGCTTCCCACGCGTCGTACATCACCTGTTGCGCACGGTCCACCGCCGTTCCCTCGTCACCGTCCACGCCGCCGAACATGCCCGCCATCACGCCTTCCATGGCACGGAGAGAGGGCAGAGGTTGAGCCGACGCCGCCGAGTGGACGAGAGTGAGAGGTCCCCGCTTCTGCAGTGCTTTGCGCCGCTTGCGCTTGAGCTGCTTCTTCTGGGTGTTCGACATTGCTGCGTCCGCCTTCAGTTGGGCCCTGAAGGCCCGGCGCCGGAATGATCGGTCGGGGATGAACTAATGGGCAACGGCGGCATCATCCCGTCAGCCCAATGCGTTTCACGCCAGTTGTGAATGATCATTTCCGGGTTTCCGCATGCCGCGCAGGTGGCCTCGATCGTATCGTCCTCAGTCTTCGTGACCCAAAGCAAGCCCAGGCAGGGCCTGCCAGCAGGCCGCTTCGAGCAAGCGACCAGGGTCTCCCTCGTGTGCAGCTCCGCCACTGGGCCACCGTACTCGATGAGACGTGCGACCCGAAGCACCTGCCGTCTGAGGCGCGCGTTGTCGACAGGGAGATCCCCGTTTTCGTCAAGCCAGTGATGCGGATCCACGATGAGCATCGCCGCCGTTTACCACGCCCGAAACGGCCTAGTCCAGGCATCAACGGCCGGCAAAAGCACGAAACCGCAAGCCGTCATTCTGGCGCCGGCTGCCGACGACCTCATCGACGAATGCCCTGACAGCGAGGACATTCTTAATTCGCTGTTTGCAATTCCGACTACCGTTGAGACTACGAGGAACTTAACGTTCTGGCATGGTGGCTTGCGACTCAAGACGAAATTCACACGAGACCGCGCGGTTGGCGGCCCCGTGAATGCCGGGTGCGGCACTTGGTGTACGTAGAATTCCACCATCGAATGAACGCGCTACGCACGAACGCGCACAACTGTATCCAGTATGTTCAAGAACGACCATTGCTGCTTCACAATTTCGCCCGCCCCGCAGGAGCAGTCGTCGTTGCGCTGAACGAGTCGTCGTTTCCACGAACCCAGCTTGCATCCTCGTCGGCGTTCCGAAAGAGGCGGTCGGTGCGGCGGGATACGCAGTCGCACGCGCGAAACTCCGGAATGGGTTGGATTCGCAGATGGTCGACGCGCAAGGGTCAGGGCTGTTCGATGATGCGGGCTAGGAGCGTGTTGCACATAGACGGTCTAAAGCCCTCCCCGCCGCTCCTCGGC
>CAZTTW010000259.1:0-6524 GCA_964616265.1 uncultured Myxococcales bacterium
AATGGGACGATCTCGAGTTGCCGGCGGTCGACGAGGATTGGCAGAAGAAGCTTGCGGATCGGATGCCGTCGCCGCGCTCGCGCCGACTGCGCCGCATGGCTGTCGGCCTCGGGCTCGTGGCGGTGGCGGGCCTGGGATTGGCACTCTATTTTGGTCTGCGGCGGCCCAAGGAAATTGTCACGTACACGCCGGTCTACGTCGAGGTCACGAAGACGGAAGAGCCGGAAAGCGTGGCGCCCTGGCTGCGCAAGGCGGGTGTCGCCGCCGCCGGGGAACAGTTCCTCGATCCGGCGAACGATTCGGCGCTTTACTACATCGAGCAGGCCGAGGCGCAGGCCAAGCGTCTTGGCACGTCGTCGGGAGGCGCAACGCTGCTGCGGCGGCTGTACGGCAATCAATTTCGCAGCCTGGGCAATTCGCTGCTCGAAGCCAAGCTGAGCGATTTGGCGAGCGTACGCTTCGCGCAGGCATTGCGCTTCTTGCCCGGCGATGCCGATTTGCGTTCGAAGCTGGGCATGGCCAGCGGGACGCGTTCTGCCAGCGATTCACCGTCGGCTGCGGCCGAATCTCGGCGTGGGGCAGACGAGTCGGCTCGCGCGGCAGCGGATCTCTTCTCGGCGGCGGTCTCCGGACGCTTCTCCGCCGCGCGGGTCGCGCTTGCCCGCGTGCACGAGACCGACAAGGACGGCCGCCAGACGGCTCGCCTGGCCGATGAATTTCGTCGGCGCGCGCAGACGCTCTGGTCCGCTGGCAAACGTGACGAGGCTCGGCGCTACTACCAGCTCGTCGTCGATCTCGACCCGAAGGACTCGATTTCGAAAGAGCGAGCGGAAAGCAAGGAAGAGGAAAAGCCTACGCCCGCCGCAATCGAGCCCGCGCCTGCTCCGGCACCCGATCCGGCCAAGGTAGCAAAGAAGAAGGCGGCTGCGGGCGAAGTCACGGCGGCGAGTACGATGGCGGCAGAAGAGCAAAACGCGCCTCGCGATCGGGCTGCGTCGGCCAAAGCTGCTGCCGAGGGTGGGGCGGCTCTCTCGCGCGGCGATTTGGCGCGTGCTCAAGCCGCTTTCGATCGAGCGGTGCGTGCCGATTCCACCAACCCCGACGCCGTGACCGGCTTGGCCCAGGTGGCATTCGAAAGCGCTCGCTACACCGAGGCGCTCGACTACGGCCGTCGTGCCGTTCGATTGCAGCCGAGATCTGCCGCCCACCACGTGGTCGTCGGCGACGCCTACTTCAAGCTGCTTCGCTACGACGAAGCGCTTTCGTCCTACAGCCGCGCGCAAGCCCTCTCCCCGAACGACGAGGGCATCAAAACCCGCATCGGCCGGGTGAAGGCCCGCCTCGGCGAGTAGCCGGTACGCGTGGGGAGCCGCCGAGCGTTGCTCGGCGCGGACCATTCGCGCGCGGCCGAGCGCAGCGAGGGGGTGGCAGGGCGGGGGGGCAGGTGCCGCGGGTTTGGAAACCCTCTCAGGGTTTCCATTACAACTAGAACGAGCCGGCGACGCCGGCGGTTGCACTGAGCGACGTGGTACCCGCGCGTGGTGCCAGGTACAGAAACGTGCTTCCGACTGTCGCCGCCGCGGCGCCGACGCCGATCATGGTTGCCGCCCACCACTTCGTCGATCGCACCCAGGGGCAGTGACCGCCTACGCCTTCCTCGCTGGTCGAGCAGGCGACCTCGTGATTGTCGAAGCTCATCGTCGCGATCCCCGCAGCCAGCAGAAGAACACCACCGGCCAGGCTGGTCCATCCAACCGTGCGATAGGGAAACTTGGACGGTATCGCCACCAGATCGAAATCCATGGTTTCGTCGACGCCGCTGACGACGGTGAAGGTGCGCGACAAGTCGTCGTGGCCGGCCAGCCGCAATTGCACGTGGTGAGGACCACCGGGAAGCTCGGTGTCGAAGGGCGTCGTTCCCGCCGACCTGCCGTCGAGCGTGACGCTTGCCCCTGCGGGCTTCGAACGCAGGACGAAGCGGGCGGGAGCGCGTGAGACGACCTCGAGGCGCTCGCGCAAAGCCGACGCTGCCAGTCCCATTTTTTCGCCGGCATCCTCGGCACCGCAGGTCTCGCACCGCTCCCGGTTGCTGGCCAGGACGCCGCCGGTGCGACCGTTGATGATCTCCATCTCCAGCACGTAGGTCTTGCTGTTCTCGACGACGTGCGCGGTGATCAAATAGCTGGCGTCCAAGGCCGCGGCCACCGCCGGAAAGCAGCTGGCGCTCTGGCAAGTGGCCAGCGCCGGGTTCGCGGCGACCAGCTTCTGTTGCACATCGCTTTCTCGCAGGACCTCGAAGCGCGCCGCCGATAGTCCTTGAACCAATCGTTGCGCAAACAGCTCCTGCAGACCCTCGGGAATCTTTCCTTCGAAGTCGAGGTGGGCGATGGCGACCCGCTGAGATCCAGCGGCGTCCGTCTCGGCGTGCGCGACCGACGAGACGACGAAGAGCAGGCCAAGGCTCGCAAGCACGTAAGAGCAAGTGCGCATGGTAGGACCATTTTACAAAACATCGAGCCCGAGGTGGGCACGAACTGCTAGAATTGGCGGAGCGGCGTAAACGCTGATGAGGGAATGCCTTGAAAGCTGAGCGCATCTGCCTGGTTACCGTGGGGACCTTTCTCGCCGTGATGGCATCTGGATGTCGCGAGCACAATCCGGCCTACGTGCCCTTGGACGGTTCGGGTGCAGTCGGGCTAGATGGTGCGGACGATGGCCGAGCGGACTTGGCACGGGATGTTTCGGATGGTCGTCGCAGGGACGCCGGTTCTGACGACGTCAATGGTGGACGCGATGCCGTCACCGATGATGGGCCGACCGATGCGACGGGTGCCGCCAACGTCGATGGCCCCGGCTTGGGCGATGCCTCGACGACTGATTCTCGGGATGCCACGGGCCGGGACGCTCGTGATTCGGCACGGGACGATGGTGGTCCGGACGGATCCAATGATCAGGCCTTGCCGGATGTGCCCCGGGATGTGCCGCCGCTTGTGGACCTCCGAATCGATTCATCGGCGGCCGTCGATGGCCCGCCGGCTTGCCAAGGCTCGGAAACGCGCAGTTGTTCTTCACCGCGAAATCCGCTTCTCGGCGCTTGCCACGCAGGAACGCAGACTTGCTCCGGTGGCGCTTGGGGAGCCTGCGTGGGCGAAGTGATGCCTGCTGCAAACGAGTCCTGCAACGGCGCGGACGACAATTGCAACGGCATGGTCGACGAAGGGTGCATGGACGATTGCGTGGTGGTCGCTCCCAATGGAGACGACAGTGTCGCCGATGGAACCTCTGCTCACCCGTTTGCCACCCTTGATCAGGCGATGAGCTTCGCCACCTCCGTCGACGGTGGCACGGTCGGAAAGATTTGTGTCGCTGGCGGCGCAACGTGCGCCGAGCGGAAGACCTATGCGCTGTCAGGTTCGCTCGACATGCTCGACGGCGCTCGGGTGCAAGGCAACTACGCACTTGCCGGCACGAAGCTATCGTACTGTCCTACGAGCTTTCCGCCCATCACGACGTTGCAGTTCCCGGCAACTGGCGATGCCGTCGTCTTTGGCAGCACGGTACAGTCGGCCGAGCTCGGCGGCTTCGCAATTACTCGCCAAGCGACCAGCAGTCCGACGACGGGCTCGATGGCTGCGGTTGTCGTAAACAGCGGCAAGGTCCTTCTGAGCACGCTCCTGGTCGGTGAGCAAAGTGGCGTTGAGAACACCTACGGTGTCGACGTCGAGGGTGGAGATGTGGTCTTGACCGGCTCGTCGATCGGAGCTGGCCAAGGCACGTCCAGCGTGGTGGGCGTCCTCGTGAACGGTGGGACGATCAACCTCCGCAACAATTGCGCACTCGATGGAAGTGGTCTGTGTTCTTCGTCGTGCGGAAGCTCGACCGCGCTCGGCATTCGTGGCCGTAGTAGCGCGACCGGCGGCCCGGCCGCAACCTCGGCGGAGTCGTCGGCGGTCTACGCGAAGGCCGGCTCCGCCTCGGTGGTCGCCAACAACCTGTGCGGCGGCGGCAACGGCGCCACTGCCGGCAAGGATGCCTCGCTCGCGACCTTGCGTTGTGAGAACGGCGCGTGCGCGACGATCGTCGCAAACGCCATTGCAGCGACCGTCAGTAATGTCAAACAGGTCGCAACCCTTAGCCTTGCCGATGGCGGCGGATTGGTGGATGGGAACAGCATTCAGGGCGGCTGTGCCAGCGATTATGCCGCGGCCGTGCTTCTAAGCAATGCCCCGGCTCGTCTGCAGAACAATCGGATTGTCGGGACGCCCTGCACGGGCAGCGGCACGTTCTACGGCGTCCGTGCCATTCTTGGTGCCGCCACGGGTGAGCCGGACCTGAATTCGAACGACATCGAGCCCGTAGGCGGAGCCGGCGACTGCCGGAGCATCGGTGTTTCGCTGGAGCGCGCCGCTGGCGACCAAATCGCGGCAACGATTTTGCGCAACAACATCATCTCGACCGGAGTCTGCCGGAGGCGCTTCGCCGTCCAGGAGCTCTCGAACGCAAGCGCGCGGATCGTCGAGAACAACGACCTCTATCCGTTTGCCACGGCGGCGGCCGTGGACACGACGGTGCTCTACCGACGCGGCAGCACCGACGCGGTCACCGCCGATCAGGTCAACGCGTTCGCCGGCGCGGCCGATAATCTCGCCGTAGATCCAGCGTACGTGCTGTATCCATCGGACCTGCGTCTCGCGAGCGATTCGCCCTGCGTCGATCATGGAACGTCGGTGGGCGCGCCGGCCACCGACTTTGCGCAGACGCTGCGACCGCAAGGCGCCGGATTCGACATCGGCGCCTTCGAGCTGCTCCCCAGCCCCTAGCTGGCGTGGCAGATGCGCCGAGCCGACATCAGGCGAGCGCGGTGCCAAGCCAACGCGTACGCAAGCGCTTGGCCTTGCCGACCGCGCCCTTGTCCAAGGCGAATTGCCATTTGCGCTCGGGATTGCGGACCAGGCGCATCCGACTTTCGAGAAGCTGGTCCTTGCGGAACACATGGACACGCAACTCTTGCCCGACGATGCCATCGGCGAGACGTTTGCCGACCGTGGCGGCGTTGGTGCGAACGTCGTCGACCGCGACGATCTCGTCTCCGAACGTGATGCCGGCGCGCCACGCGGGCGAGCCCGGCACGACGTTCTTCACGACGGCCGCGTCCCGTTCGGTACCCGGCGCAAAGACAAGTCCGCTCCAGCCGAGCAATCTTGCCGCTTTGGTCTTGTCGTTGCGCTCATGCTCGCTCGGGCTTTGCTCTTGCACGCTGACGCCCATGGCGCGCAGAAGACCCGGCACCGGAATCTCGGCGGTGCCGTCCACGAAGCGGCGGAAGAAGCTGTCGAGCGATCTGCCGGCGACGGCCTCGGCTTCGTGGCGAACAGTCGCGGCGTCGATGCCCTCGTCCCGTGCGCCGTAGCGTCGCCAGAGGCGCCGAAACACGTCGGGCAGACCTCGCCGTCCATCGGTCTCGTTGCGCAGGATCAGATCGAGCGCTAGCCCGACCCAGCGACCCTTGTCGTAGTAGCTGACGACGCGGTTGAGGTGATTGTCGGCTGGCTTGTATTGCTTGATCCACGCCTCGTAGGAAAGCTCGGACAGGGGCGTGACGTTGCGGCCCGGTCGGGCCTTGTAGCGCGTCCAATTCTCCGCCAGATCTTTCAAGTAGCGCTCGGGCGTCAGCAGGCCCCCCCGGAGAAGAACCAACCCCTGCATGTATTCGGTGAAGCCCTCGTGGAACCACAGGAGGCGTGTGTAGTTCTCCTTGCTGTAGTCGAACGGTCCGAGGACGCGGTCGTGAATGCGCTTGACGTTCCACACGTGGAAAAACTCGTGGGCGGCCAGTTCGGCGAAGCTCTGGTAACCCTTTTCGTCCTCGAAGGACAGACCGGGGATATCCAGCGTGCACGAATTGGCGTGCTCGAGACCGCCGCCGCGCGCGGGGAGGGCGTGAATGATGAAAAGGTAGCGGTCAAAGGGAGACCCGTCGAACATGGCGCCGGTGGTGCGCGCGATGGTGCGCAAATCCGAAACCAGACGCTTGCGGTCGATATTGGTCTTCCCGTAAAGGGCAATTTCGAATCGCGTGCTCGAGACGGTGAACGCGAGCAGCGCGTGCGTGCCGGCTTCGACGGGCGAATCCACCAGCTCGTCGAAGTCGCGCGCGCGGAAGACTCCGCGCTTCCCGCGGACCGCGGGCAGTGCCGTGCTGGCGCGCCAACCGTCGGGCAAGTCGAGCGTGAGCAAACACGGCCGCTTTTCTTCGCCTTCGACTAGAAAGAAGAGGCTAGTACCGTTAAGGAACGCGTGACTGTCGTCGAGAAACGATGTGCGCACGCTGGTTTCGAAGGCGAATACGCGGTAACGGACAGCCAGCGGTCGCCCGTCGCTTTGCAGGCGCCAGCGTGATTTGTCCATGCGCTCGCATGGGATCGGCTTGCCGTTCGCGTCCCGTACCTCGAGGTCGTAAACGTGGCGCGAGAAATCGCGCACGAGATAGCTGCCGGGCGCCCACGCAGGGAAGAGGATGTCGA
>CAZTTW010000260.1:0-6499 GCA_964616265.1 uncultured Myxococcales bacterium
TAGGCGTGGTCTTTCACCGTTCCAGCTTCGACGACGGTTCTCTGCGAAAGCACGTCGCTGACGATCGAAAGCGCGTCCTGGGTGGCATTGTTGAAGACACGACACTCGCGCGTGTGTTCCAGCTGACTGAGAGCGGGACGCAACACCGCCGAATAGCGCGTGTATTTCCGCGTCGTCCCCGCCTTGGCGAACTCGTTGACCACGCCGTGGAAGTGCCGCTCACCACCAACACTGAGCTTGATCGAGATGCCAAGCGGCTGGCCAATGACGTCGTCGGGAGCGATAGCCGGGTTCTCGGAAAGCAGGCCCAGCTCGAATCGGTACGGCTGGCCCAGCATCTCCGTTCCGACGAACGTTTCGAGAAGCAGGACACCCTTGGGGAAGGCACCTGAAACCGAGACATCGCGACCAAGCAAAGACATGGTCCAACTCTAGTGCTTGACGTCTTCGCGTCAAGAGGAAGAGTCGCCGCGGGGACGGCTCCGCTCCCAGCGTGCTCAAGACATGGAGTGCGCCTTCGCTGGTGCGCCTGCACTCGCTTCCGATGCAAAGACGGTGCGAGGCTTCGGCCTTGACAAGGATCGACGCTGTTGGTTTGCTAGCCGCCTACGACGCATTATGCCTAAATTTGCTTCCAGGGCTTGTCCGCCGATACCGGTAAAGACGGGCGGCCGGCACGTCTTCATGATTCCCGACCCGCCCTGCGTAGTCATCCCCATCGACTGGGGCACGCAGCGCCGCCACGCCCAAGGATTCCAACGCCAGCTCACGCTGGATGTCTTCGTGGACGGACAGCGCGTTTCGCATGCGGTGTCGCTGGCCGAAGACGGCATCCTCGAGGTGTCGTTTCGCATCGACCCCGGCGAGTACGAAGTGATCATCAAAGAGGCGGCGATGGATGAGCGCGAGGAAAGCGCCTGCGCCGTGCTGTTCGCGCGCAAGATGCGCGTCGACTACCCAGGCGGCGACGACGAGACCGACCAGGCCGGAACCGGGCCGGAAAAATAGGAGCAGGAGCCGATGGAGTTGGTCACCATTGAATCGCCGGTTTGGAAGGTCACGGGAGACGGATCGATTATCCACTCCTATCTGGAGGTGGACGCCGGCCTGGATTTGCCGTTTACCGTGGAAGTAGGCGAAGGCGTCAGCGCGACCCTCTACTTTCGCGCGACGCCTCGGATTGACCCCCACGTGGAGTGGAACGGGGGCAACATCAACCTCGACCTTGGCGAATGCAAGACGTACTTCGGCTTCCTGCCTCCGCCGCAGGATCTCAATGTTGATGCCGGGTATGAAGCCAAAGAGGCGAAGGCTCGGCGCGAGTTCCTGGCCAAGCTGATCAAGGCCGCAGGAGACAATATCAAGCCGGCTCTCGATCGGCTCTTGGCTCTGCCTGGCGAGCTGTTCCAAGCACTGCGCACCAGGGTGGCAAGCTACCTCGACACCAACTTCACCATCTTCGGTAAGAAGCTCGGGATCCTGGAGAGCGCCAAGGCGCATATCGAGGCGCTGCTTCTCGCGGTCGAAAAGAAGGTGAAGGAAGCCCTCGACTGGCTGGTATCGCTTGCACGCGACGTCGCCAAGTGGCTCCTCACCAACACCCAGCAACTCGCAAGCTTGGGCGCCGACGTGTGCCGGACGGTGGTCGAGGCGCTGCGCTCGCTCTACGAAGCAACGGTCGATGGGGCCAGCCAGCTCGGGGAGGTGCTCCAGGAAGTCTTCGTCACGATGGCCAAAGATGCGGCCAAGTACGCCGAGCAGTTGCGTTCCACCATCGTGGGACTCGTCAAGTCGGCCATCGTCAGCGGGAAAGAATTCGCCGCCGACGTCAGGAACTACGTCTCGGCGGGGCTGACTGAGCTCGTGAAGGCCTACGGCATGGCCGAAGACAAGGTCGCCGCCTTCTTTCACGCCGTCGCCCAGGGTGTGGTCGAGGCCGCCGCCAAGGTTGGCCACAAGGCTCGCGAAGCCTGCGACTTCTTCTGCCGCGTGCTGGAGACCGCGGTCGCGGCGCTGGAAAAAGTGGCAAACGATCCGAGCGTTCTTTACGACTGGGTCGGCAAATTCATCCGCCTCGGGCTCAAGGCGTTCGTCGAGCTTTCCAAAGCCCAAGCCGAGTGGATGGTCTGGGTGGCGCACGCCATCGGTCGCGTGGCCCGCAGTCTCGGCTCCACCATCAAGGACTTCGCGAAGAAGACGGCCGATGCCCTTGAAGAGTACGTGAAACCCGCGCTCGAAGCGATGGCCGAGCTGGCCAAGGCATTCGGGAAGGCCACCAAAAAGGCCTTCACCGCTTTTCTGCAGAAGCTGGCCGCCTGGGACCGCACGCTTTTCCACGCGGTCTGTCGCGTCCTGCATGCCGCCGAGGATCTTCTGGTCGCGATCGTCGGCCCCAAGGCCATCGCGGACGTGAAAGAGGCGCTCAAGTTTCTGTGCACCTTCCTCGAAGAGGTCGGGGCGAAGGTCAGCCAGGCCGTCCAATCGCTCTACCGCTTCGGTCGTTTCGTCGCGGTCGACTTGCCCGAGCATCTCTTGAAAATCGGCGAGACCATCGGAAAAGAGATCGCCGGTTTCACCTCGTCGCTGGGCGCCGCGCTGGAGAAGGCCGTGCACATTCTGGTGGCTCAGATCGGCGGCTACGCTCGCAACAGCCCTACGGTGCAGGCGCTGACCGCGATCGTCGGCGTGATGCTGGATCTGGCCGAGGCAGCGGGTGCGGCGATCAAGCAGAAGGGCAAGCAGCTGGGCGACTGGTTGCGCCCGAGAATCGACGAGGCGATCGCCGCTCTCGAAGACATGATGCAGGCCGTGGGCGCGTTGATGGAAGGCACTGGCGACGGTTCGGTGCTCGAAGCTCGCCTTCGCCGCCTTTCGATCGCGGAGCCACGCGGCTCGAAGCGCAGCCAGGCGAAGATCGTCCTGCTGCCCGAGATGCCGAGCGCTCAGAAGCTGCCCGGGGACGACGTCCTTTTGCCGACCTTGCAAGCATTGGCCGAGGAGACCGGGCTGGAGATGGGCGCGCTGGAGCTGCTCTCCTTTGACGACTGGCGGTTTTCCGCCCCGCATCCGGTAAGCGGACTTATTGATCTCGCGCCGCGGGACGCGAAGAAGACGCGCGTCCTGCCGGTCCCCGTGGCGCCGAAGAAGGATGTGGTCTTCCGCGTCTGCGTGAATCCGCGCCTGTGGGTGATCGATCCGCGCTACAGCTGGGGATACGGCTCTTCCAACCAGCTTCACCTGGCCGACATCGACGGCGACGGCAAGGTCGACGCGTGGGAAGCCGAAAAAACCGCCGACAGCCTGCGCGCCGCCAAGAAGAAAGATCCCAACGCCGATCCATTTACCGCGGCCGATCTGCAAACCCTTCTCGATCAAGCGAAGAACGTTCTCGATGGCGTGCCCTACAGGCAAATTGGCGCGCCCTTCGGTCTCCTGGTCGGGCACGAGGGATCCTCGTGGGCTTGGTTCTCCATCGCCAGCATCGGCGACGAAGACGTAGGCGCACCGGCACAAAGCGACGCCGACCCGAAGGCGAAGGTCGGTAGCGTGCTCCGCACCGGCGCGGGCGGGACGATCATTCCCGCGGGAGAGAAGGTTGACCGAACTGGGATCGGGATCTTCTGGCAGGGGATGCAGCTCTTCGGCGAGACGAACTACCCGCTGCACTACCACATCGAGCAGCGAATGTTCTACGACCAGTTCGCCTCGGGCTTTGGCAACACGGGAACGTCGACGTTCCTGGTGCTGCGCGGAGGGAAAGGTGCCAGCGACTTCCAGCTTCGCGGCGAGCTTTACTCCGACTTCACCAGCCGCATCGGTGGCTGCGGCATAGGCCTGCCGATTGGCATGTACACGCCGACGATTCGCGCCAGCTTCCGCTTCGCGGCCAACGGCGGCGCCGGCATCGCCGGCCAGGGCGGTTTTCGGCTTGGCCTCGAGTACGCCTCGAAAGCGCCCATCGCGGTGCTGATGGGCGACCAGGTGAAAGACGAGGACAAGGACAAGTCCGTCGTCGACAAGGTCCTGGCCAAGCTCAAAGACGATTTCAAGATCGATGACATCCTGCCACTCATCGAGAAGGCAGTGGTGCCGCTCCTGCGGATCCTGATGTTCGACCAGGAGTTCGAGGCCAAGTTGGCCTGTGCGGGGGCCATCGGCGTCGGCGCAGATCTGGCCATCGAGAAGAAGCGAGCCTGGGCCCACCAGGTCACGGGACGGGCCCGCACCTTGAAGATGCTCGATCGCGCGCAGACGTTCCTCGACGAGTGGAAGCAGAGCGAGAAGGTACGGCTCGCGGAAGCGGCCCTGCACAACGGCGAGGACGAGTCGAAGTCGCCCAAGCTGCTCACGTCGACTGAGGGACCAGACACGGCGGCCGATAAGCTTTGGGCGGATGCCGGGTTCAACAAAGAGGTGCACGCGGATCTGATCGAGATTCAGGGTCTCCACCGGGGCTTCATGCGCTTTGCGCTCAAGGAGCCGGTTGCGGGGAAGCCCGGGCTGGAGGAACGTTTCGCCAGCTGGCTCCAAACCGAGCCGGCGGTCAAGCTAGACACCTTCGAGAAGTGGCTCGCGGAGCAGCGGCAGGGGCGCTATCTCAAGAAGGCCAGCGACGGAGCGCAGGCGCTCAAAGAGCAGATCTGGGCGGGCGATTTCGCGGGCGCCTGGGAAGAGGTGCAGGCGGCTGTGGCCCGGGTCGACGCCAGCACGGATGAGTACGCCGACGAGATCTGCGAGGCCATCATCGCCGTGGCCTCGCTGGTCGACATTTTCTACCGCATGGCCGTTGCGCTCGGGAACGTGGCGGGGGTGAGAAAGAAGATCACCGACGATCTCAAGAAGCGGCACGAGGAGGCGGAGAAGAAGGCCAAAGAGCCGCCCGCCCCGGACGGCAAGCGCCCGCCAACCATCCTCGGCCGGCTGGGCGCAGAAGCGCACGACGACAAGTGGGCGCAGGAGGTTCTCCAGGACTCCACCTCGTGGGGGAAGCAAGGAACCGGCCTGGCGGATGGGCTTTCGCTCGTGTGGTCCATCGATGGCGGCGTCGGCATAGGCGCCGGCGGCAGTGCCGGCGGCGCGGGCCTGGGGGCCTTCGCCATGGCCGGCCTTTCAGTGACACCGCCCAGCTTCAAGCTACCAAGCGAGCTGCTGGAGAAGCTGAGCTCGAAGCTGATGCTGGTGCGCTTCGGGACAAAGTTCGTCGGGGCGCTGCTAGAGGTGATCAACTATCACGTGACCTTCCACCGAAACCTACCGACTGACCCGGGTGCGCTTCTCGAGCTCGCTATCTTCTGGTGCGTCCAGGCGGTTCACCAGACCCTGCAGGAGATCCTAAATCCCGGCTCAACCAGACTCGACCCCAAACAGGGCCGCCAGGCAGATCCCCTTGAGGAGTGGCTTTACGGGTTCCTGTCCGGCACCACGATGAGCATGGGTGCTAAAGTGGAAGTTCTCGCGAAGGGGACGGCAAGCGTTCTTTCCGGAGAAGCCCGGGCTGGCCTAACGGGCGAGCTGAGCGTAACCTTGGCGTCCCTACTAGACCCCCTTGTCGAGGCCATCCAGAAGGACGCCACACCTGATCCAAGCGGCAAGGCTCCCCTCGGCGCTCGCATCATCCCCAAGCTCAGCTTCAAGGTGAAGCAGGACCTCTCGGCGGGCATAGCGGCCGGTCCCGCGCAGCTCGATGTCGGACTTTCTGGTCAGTCGCTCACGGGCGACCTGGTGTTTCCAGACGGCTCTCCCTGGCGCCGTGACATCGAGGCGCACCTCGCCCGACTGATCCAGCAAGCCGTAGACGCGGCAAAGAGCCGCGGACAAGAGAGTGCACGCCAGAAGCAGAAGGACGGGTTCCTCCACGGCATAGCAGCCCTGTGCCACGCCGTGGATATTCTCCTGCGCGATCAGATCCCTTCCATCCAGGACTACGAGAAGAAGACGGGGGAGGAAGGGCCAGGACTCAGAACCGCGCTGGTGACCAACCCGTCCATCCAGCGCATGTTCGCTGCCATCCGCGATCCGGCCTCGGCGCAGAAAAAGGAAGAGAAGAAGAAGCGCATCGACGAGCTGGTCGATATCATCCGGAAGAGCGAGCTACACTTCGGTGTCTACCCCGACCAGCCACGCGGCGTCGGCGTGAAGGCGAATCCAGCACCATCGAACGCGTTCGACGTGTGCGTGCTACTGCCAGACGACGAGATCGGTCAGTTCTCGCCCAAGACCAAGATCCCGCTCGAACACATCGTCTACCGCATCCCGCTCGACCCGGTCCCGGCGCACGTAGCGCTGGACACTTTCCGCCGTAAGAACGATCCGAAGGCCGAGCCCCTAAACGGCATCGTCGTCGGGTTCGGCAAAAAGAGCGAGGCCGAGGCGTTCGCCGGCAAGCGCAAAGCTGACTGGGTCGATCCGTCGGTGGCATCGGTGCCCCCCTGGCCCTCGCCCAGAGCCGGCGCGTCGGGAACCGCGCAGTGGTACCACTGGCTCAATACCAAGCTCTTTG